>JACQVO010000241.1 GCA_016209725.1 Candidatus Methylomirabilota bacterium
CAGCGGGAGATCCGCGAGGTCATGCTCTTCCTGCGGGGCCACGGGGTCCCATCGGGCTACGCCGCCAAGATTGTCAAGACGTACGGGCAGGCCGCCATCGCGACGGTCCGCGAGGACCCCTACCGCCTGGCGCACGATATCGTCGGGATCGGCTTCCGCATCGCCGACACGATCGCCCGCCGCCTGGGCATCGCGCTCGACTCACCGCTCCGCGCGCAGGCCGGCCTGCTCCACCTCCTCCGCGAGGCAGCGCATGCCGGACACGTCTACTTGCCAGCCACCGAGCTGTGCTGTGCCGCCGTGACGATCCTCGGCATCCCGGCCGGCCTCCACGCCGAGGCCCTCGCCGCCCTCCACCGGCAGGGGCTCGCCGTCCTCGACGAAACCCCGGACGGCCCCGCGGTCTACCTTCCCTCCCTCCACACGGCCGAGGTCCGCCTGGCCGGCCGGCTCGCTACGCTCCTCCGGACCCCAGGTGTCCCCCCGGCTGGATTTCCCCGCCGGACTCGCCGCCGCCGAGCGCGAGACGGGCCTTCGCCTCAGCCCGGAGCAGCGCCAGGCCGTGGCGCTCGCGCTGACGCACCCGATCTTGGTGGTCACCGGGGGCCCCGGCACCGGCAAGACCACCCTGCTCCACACCCTCATCCGGCTCCTGGAGTACAGCCCCCACGCCCAGGGGTTTCAGCGCACGGCCGCGAAGCCCCTTGCCGCCGACGTCCTCATCGTCGATAAGCTGTCGATGGTGGATCTCCCCCTGGCGGATCACGTCCTCCAGGCCCTCCCCCTGACGGCCACGCTCGTCCTTGTCGGGGATGCCGATCAGTTGCCCTCGGTCGGCCCCGGCACGGTGCTCACGGATCTCCTGGCCTTTGAGGGCCTCCCTGCCCTCCGGCTCACCACCCTCTTCCGGCAAGCCGCGGCGAGCCGCATCGTCAGGAACGCCCACCGGATCCACCGGGGGGAACTGCCCGATCTCTCTGCCCCCCGCCCGGGCGAGGCGCCGGACTTCCTGTTCCTCCCCGAAGCCGACCCCCCGCGGCTCCAGCGCCTGATCGTGGAGCTCGTGGCCCGGGAGCTCCCGGCCCGCTACGGCCTCAACCCGGTCCAGGACATCCAGGTTCTCACCCCCATGCACCGGGGGCCCCTCGGCACCACCGCCCTGAACGCCGTGCTCCAGGCGGCCCTGAATCCTGCCCGGGCCGGCGTCCGCGAGATCACCCGCGGGGCCCACACCTTCCGGATCGGGGACCGGGTCCTCCAGCTCCGCAACAACTACGACCGGGGCACGCTGAACGGGGAGCTCGGCCGCGTGGTGAGCATCGACCTCACCGCGCAGGAACTCCTCGTCCAGGTCGAGGACCGGTTGGTCCCCTATGATCGGAGCGAGCTCGACGAGCTGAGCTTGGCCTACGCCATCACCATCCACAAGAGCCAGGGAAGCGAGTACCCGGCCGTCCTTGTCATTGTCCACCCGAGTCATTACCTCCTGCTGGAGCGCAATCTCCTCTACACGGCCCTTACGCGGGCGAAGCGCCTCCTGGTCCTCGTCGGGACCCCGCAGGCCATCGCCATGGCCACGAAGCGGGAGACCACCACGCGGCGCTACTCCGCCCTCCGGGCCCGGGTCGCCACGCTTCAGACGCCCCCCACCGAGACCCGGGCAGCAGCTCACGAGTGACTCGCGCGGCCCCACCTGATCGAATTTCCTCCTGTCCTCCTGACCCCCTCCCTCGCGCGGGGTCGGGTACCCCGCCGACGTGGCGTGAGCGGCCCGGCTCGGGGGACCCGGGCACCGCGAGGCTCCTTCCCCCCGACGCCCCCATTCGCTCCAGCCCACGCCCAGGCGAGGAAGCATGCCCATCCTGACCCAGCAGGTCCGCCAGCTCGCGAGGCATCTCTCCGGCGAGGGCCGGATCACCGCCGAGACCTTGGAACGCATTGACCGGCGCACCCGACGTGAAGATCTGTGCTGGGCCATCGCCATCCTCACCCTGCTTACGGCCCTGATCGCCACAGCACTTGTCCACTGCGGAAAGACCTGCACAATGCGCTCGTCTCCCTGGGGATCCATCCAAGAAAGCACGCCGATCGCCCCCGGCCTCCGCGCGGTGTCCACTGCGAGCCACGGGGCCTCGTGCTCACCGACGAGGCTGCCAGACAGATCTCGCGGAGGGGCCTCGCCCTCGTGAGCCGCTGGTGCGGCCGAAGGCGATCCATGTGCCGACGGCGCGGCGTTCGAGTCCTGCTTGCGCCCGGGGGCGGGACTCGAACTCTGTGGTCCGGAAGAACTCCGTCCACTCGCCCCTCGTGGCCTTGAACTCCTATGAAGCGCATTACTGGGGCGCGATATTGAGTGCTTGCGGAGCTCAGGCAGGATGGGCCCCACCGCGATTCAGATAACTAGATCATGATGACGCAGGAATCAGACAAATTGTTCTTCCGCCACCTTTCGCAGGCTCCCACTCCAAGCATACGACAACGTCTGGAGAAACCTCGGCTTTTTCCTTGACACAAGGCGGGCAGCAGCCCATTCTCTCATTTGATCCGAGGATTGTCGGGGGAACGTGCTGGGTGACACGTGGCCAACAGGGCCCCGGCGGAAAAGCAACCTCCCACATCCACATGGGTGACTGACAGCGTATGCCCCTCTGTGAAGCGGAAGCAGTCGGAATCCTCACCGAGAAGCGGGTGACCTCTGCACGCGCCGTTGTTGACGATCCGGTAGTAGACCGGGTCGGCGAGCTTGCCTTGCGCGCCCGCGAGAGTGTTCTGACGCCGTTCTTGACGGGCCGCGGGGAGAGCGGGCTTGGGGAAGAGTTGGAAGAGGCGGCTCGCCGATTTCGAACGATCCGCCTTGAGGTGAATTGGTGCATCATCAAGTCGCAAGGATTGGCAGCGCTCTTGAGCCAAAGCACGGAGAGCATGAGGGGTTTGCAGGAATCGCTCGCTAAGAGCGACCTCAGCCGAGAGACGTGGGCTGTCGAATGCGCGAGGTGGCTGAACCGGTTGCTCGGCGAGTACGATGCCCTGAAGTCCCTGGGCCCGCTGTTGGAGGCACTTCCCCTCGACCTCAGGCAGATGCCGCTGGAATGGATTGAACGCTGGTTGCCTTCCACAGTCCAATCAGCGGACATCGAATCCTTCGTCTTGAGCTGCGTTGCCAGTGTCGTGGATGGGGAGATCACGCGCTACAACCCGCGCAGGCTAGCCTATGCTGTCAAGACGGGGAGCGATCTTGAACCTGAATACGTTCGATTCTTAAGGGTGTGGTGCCACATCGTTCAGGACGTGCTCGGCGCTCCGGAGAAGTACAACAACCTCAGGCTCTCGCTGGCTCCGGACAGCCTCACAATCTGGCTGGTGATCGCCGTTAGTGGCCTGCGACAGGAGTTCAACTGGTTCGCTTCGCTATCAAGGCTATGCGAGCAAACGTTCCCCACTGCCAAAAGTTATCGCCTTACGGGGGCCCGGGATCCAGAGGAGCCCGAGGTCGTCAAGCTCCGCCTCCACATCCACACCGAAGACCCACCGAGGTCACTCGTGGCATCAGAGGCTCGCTTCTGGAACGAGTTAGAGAGCCACGTGGGTCCCCAACTCCTCGACCTGATCGTGCTCAGCTACCGCCCTCCGGCCAATGGATCCCCGAGACTTTCTTGACGTTGCGCTACTCCTATCTGGCCAGGCAAAAGATGCCCCCGCTGAGGCCAAGCACCGCTCCGCGGTGGGCCGCGCCTACTACTCCCTACACAATGTCGTGACGCAAGTGCTGGCGGAGATCGGGTTCAACCTGCGGCGCGATCCGTCCGGGCACACCAAAACGAGCCGGTACCTCGTGATTTCGAGACTCCCACACGCACTCCAAGTGGGGAAGTTACTCGAGAGCCTTCGGGATGAGCGGAACGAAGCCGATTACAACATGACCGCCCCCGGCTTCGATCAGCACGCTGCCGTGTCCGCATGCCTGCGTGCAAAGACGGCAGTGGACACCCTCGCGAGGGTAAACCTGCAGGACTTGAGGACCGGCATTACCGCGTATCTTCGTCAGATCGGGGAACTCAAGTAGGATTTGTAGCTCGTTGCTTCGATCATCGGTGCCGCTGACCTCAGAGTTACCGCCGTCGCTCGGGCGCTCATCGCGCTCATTGACCTGTGCTTAGCAAAATATCTCTTGGCCCCCGCCTTGCCTCTTTGTCTCGTCTGTGGGCCAAAATTGAGGGCAAGGGGCGCAACCGTAGCGCTGCGAGCCTATCCGGCGACCAACCTCACGGCCAAAACCGCCGTCGTGGTCCACCGAGATGTCCCGGACGGCTTCGTGATCACCGCCTGGCTGACGTCCAGACCCGACCAGGTCCGGGCCAGAGGAGCACAGGTATGGACACGGCGACCATCGACCACAGACTGATCCCCCTCCTGCTGGAGCTACCGTCGCGCCACG
>JACQVO010000235.1 GCA_016209725.1 Candidatus Methylomirabilota bacterium
CGTCGTCATCCACGACGAGGATGCGGGATCGCGCGTCCTCGGCCGGCCGGGGTCCGCCGAGATCCTGGAGCGAGGCGGCAGAGGGGGGATTGGGTGGCCGGGGGGGCTGCATCACGATGGAGCCTCTCCATTCGCAGGCGGCCCTCGCTCAGCGGGCAAAGGCATGCCATGGAAGGAATCGGCCCCCTGTCTAACACATCGCATGATTGGCGTCAACCGGCCTTTTTCGTTGCTTTTTCAGGGGCGTGCTGGTATGAAACATGTGCCTTCCCCGGCCATCCCCACATGATGGAGCCGACTCATGAGTATTGAAGAGCGCCTGGAGGAACTCCACCGATGGCGCCAGCGCGCCCTGGAGGCCGGCGGGCCAGAGCGCGTCCAGCGACAGCACGGGGCCGGAAAGCTCACCGCGCGGGAGCGTGTGGATCTCCTCCTCGACAGGGGGTCCTTCACCGAGATGGACATGCTGGTGTCGCACCGCTGCCGCGATTTCGGCATGGACAGACAAGTCATCCCCGGCGACGGGGTCGTGACCGGATACGGGACGATCGAGGGACGGCTGGTCTACCTCTTCGCCGAGGACTTCACCGTCTTCGGCGGATCCCTGTCCGAGACGTATGCCGCCAAGATCTGCAAGGTCATGGACATGGCCCTGAAGGCCGGGGCCCCCATCATCGGGCTCAAGGACTCGGGCGGGGCCCGCATTCAGGAGGGCGTGGTCTCTCTGGCGGGATATGCCGACATCTTCCTGCGGAACGTCCTGGTCTCCGGGGTGATCCCCCAGATCTCCGTCATCATGGGCCCGTGCGCGGGCGGGGCGGTCTACTCCCCGGCCCTGACCGATTTCACGGTGATGGTCAAGGACACGAGCTACATGTTCATCACCGGCCCCGACGTCATCAAGACGGTCACCCACGAGGAGGTGAGCTTCGAGGAGCTGGGCGGCGCCATGACCCACAATGAAAAAAGCGGCGTGGCCCACTTCGCGGCGGATTCGGAGGAGGGCACCCTGGCCCTGGTCCGGGACCTCCTGGGGTTCCTCCCCCAGAATAATCTGGAGGATCCCCCGCGCCGCCCCACCGAAGACGACCCGAACCGGATGGAGGAAGCCCTCAACCACATCGTCCCCGACAACCCCAACAAGCCATACGACATCAAGGAGATCGTCCGCCTCGTGGTGGACGATGGGAATTTCCTGGAGGTGCACGAGCACTTCGCTCCCAACATCGTGGTGGGCTTCGGGCGGCTGGACGGCCAGACGGTCGGCTTCGTGTGCAACCAGCCGGCGGTGCTGGCGGGCTGCCTGGACATCAACTCCTGCATCAAGGCGGCGCGGTTCGTCCGCGCCTGCGACGCCTTCAACATCCCCATCACCACGCTGGAGGATGTCCCCGGCTACCTGCCCGGGACGGCCCAGGAGTGGGGCGGGATCATCACCCACGGGGCCAAGCTGCTGTACGCCTACGGCGAGGCCACGGTGCCCAAGCTCACCGTGATTACGCGCAAGGCCTATGGCGGCGCCTACTGCGTCATGGGCAGCAAGCACATGCGGGCCGATGTGAACCTCGCCTATCCCACGGCGGAGATCGCCGTCCTGGGGCCGGAGGGGGCGGTGAACATCCTCTACCGGCGGGAGCTGGCGGAGGCCGCGGATCCGGCCGCCTTCCGGGGAGACCGGGTGGCCGAGTTCCGGGAGAAATTCGCCAACCCCTACGTGGCCGCCGCCCGAGGATACGTGGACGAGATCATCGAGCCCAAGGAGACCCGGCCGAAGCTCATCCGGGCCCTGCGGGCCCTGGCGACCAAGCGCGACAGCAACCCCCCCAGGAAGCACGGGAATATCCCCCTGTGAGGGGCCCGCGGTCTTGCGACCGCCGGGCCGTCACAGGGGAATTTCAAATGGCAAACTGACAACTGGAAACCGGTGAGATCAATTTCAAATTTCAAACCGACAACTGACAACCGGGCAATGGCGGACACGGATGGCCGGTTGTTCGACCGTAGGCGGATCGGTAGTCAGTTTTGAAATAGTTCCCTGGTCTGGAGGACGCCATGCCGAGAGTCCTGGTCGTTGACGATGAGCCGGACGCCGTCGAGCTCCTCACGGAGTTTCTGAGGGCCAAGGGCTACGAGGTGATCACGGCCTCCGACGGCGAGGAGGCCCTGCGCAAGGTCAAGGAGGACCGGCCCCACCTGATCCTCCTCGACGTCCGCATGCCCAAGCTGAACGGCCTGGAGGTGCTGCGGCGGGTCCGGGAGATCGACCGCGAGGTGGGGGTGATCATGGTCACGGCGGTCAACGAGGAGGAGACCGGACGCGAGGCGCTGAAGATGGGGGCCTTCGACTACATCACCAAGCCCTTGGACCTCAAGTACCTGGAGCGGAGCCTCTGGTACAAGATCACGACGATGACCCTGTGACCATCTCAATGAAAAACCGACCAGATCAATTTCAAATGTCAAACTGACCTGTCTGCGTGCAATGCACAGGCAGGCAACCGACAACCGGTCAATGATCTGAAGATGGCCGGTTTTCCATTGTCGGCTTTCAGTTTTTCATTCCCCGGAGGGGGAGAGGATGTTCCGGAAGATCCTGGTCGCCAATCGAGGAGAGATTGCCATCCGCGTGATCCGGGCGTGCCGCGAGATGCGCATCGCCAACGTGGCCGTGATCTCGGAGGCGGACCGCTCCTCCCTCCACGTGCGCTATGCCGACGAGGCCTTCTGCGTCGGCCCGGCAGCCTCGGCCCAGAGCTATCTCAACATGGAGGCCATCCTCGCCGCGGCCGAGCGGAGCGGGGCCGAGGCCATCCATCCCGGCTACGGCTTCCTGGCGGAGAATGCGGAGTTCGCCCGGCGCTGCGAGGCGGCGGGGATCGTGTTCATCGGGCCGCCCAGCCAGGCCATCCGCGCCATGGGCTCCAAGACCTCGGCACGGCGGCTCGCCACGGCGGCCGGGGTGCCGGTGGTCCCCGGGGCGACCGAGGAACTGTCGGACGCGGAGGTCGAGGCGCGCGCCCTGGAGATCGGGCTCCCGGTGGTCATCAAGGCGGCGGCGGGGGGCGGCGGCAAGGGGATGCGGGTCGTCCAGGACCCGGCAGGCCTGGCCTCGGCCATCCGGGCGGCCCGGTCCGAGGCGCAGTCCGCCTTCGGGGATTCCGCCATCTACCTGGAGAAGTATCTCATCGGTCCCCGTCACGTGGAGATGCAGATCCTGGCGGACCAGCAGGGCCACACCGTCTACCTGGGCGAGCGGGAGTGCTCCGTGCAGCGGCGGCACCAGAAGGTGATCGAGGAGGCACCCTCGCCCGTCGTGGATGCGGCGTTGCGGCAGCGCATGGGCGAGGCGGCCGTGCGCCTGGCGCAGACCGCGGGGTACGTCAATGCCGGGACGATGGAGTTCCTGGTGGACGGGGACCGGAACTTCTTCTTCCTGGAGATGAACACCCGCCTGCAGGTGGAGCATCCCGTCACCGAGATGGTCACCGGCCTGGACCTGGTGAAGGAGCAGATCGGCATCGCCGCCGGCGAGCCGCTCCGCCATCGCCAGGAGGAGCTGTCCATCCGGGGTGCGGCCATCGAGTGCCGCATCTACGCCGAGGATCCGTTCCAGAACTTCGTCCCCTCGCCGGGGCGGATCACCGGCCTGCGGGAGCCCGGGGGGGCCGGCGTCCGGATCGAGAGCGGCGTGTACGAAGGGTACGAGGTACCGGTCCACTATGATCCCCTCATCGCGAAGCTCGTCACCTGGGGACAGGATCGCCTGGAGGCGGCGCACCGTATGCGCCGGGCCCTCATGGAATACACCATCCACGGGATCAAGACCACCATCCCGTTCCACCAGCGGGTGATGGTCGACCCGGAGTTCCTGCGGGGCGAGATCGACACCACCTACATCGACCGTCGCTTCGCCGGCCGCCCCCACGCCTGGGACGAATCGCAGCGGGACGTGGCCCTGGTGGCGGCGGGGATCCATGCCTTCCTGCGGGACCAGGCGCGCCTGGGCGCCCACCCGGCGCGGGCCGGGGCGGCGGAAAGCCCCTGGAAGCTGGCGGCCCGCCGCGCCGGACTTCGGGGCTAGTGTAGTGACTCTCAAATGCCTTTACAATTCCGTTCACCCTGAGCCCTTCGGCGCCGTTCGCCCTGAGCCTGTCGAAGGGTGAACGGTCGCTCAGGACCGACCTGTCGAAGGGCGCGGAATCCGGGCTTCGACACGCTCAGCCTGAAC
>JACQVO010000043.1 GCA_016209725.1 Candidatus Methylomirabilota bacterium
CGGCAAGTGGCGGGGACCCTGTCGGGGGGGGAGCAGCAGATGCTGGCCCTGGGCCGCGCCCTCATGGGGAAGCCCGACCTCCTGCTCCTGGACGAGCCGTCGCTGGGGCTCGCGCCCTTGATCGTGGCCGAGATCATGCGGGTCATCGCGGAACTGCGCCGGGAAGGCATGACCGTTCTCCTGGTGGAGCAAAACGCCAGGGCGGCCCTGACGATCGCCGATCGCGGCTACGTCCTGCAGGGCGGACGCATCGTCCTGGAGGGACCGGCGAGGGACCTGCTGGCGGACGAGCGCATGCAGCGGGCCTACCTGGGGCGGGGAGGCGGGGGCAGCCGGGCGAGCCGGCCGTAGGCTATATTCCCGCTTCAGCAGTCGAAATGGCCGCTTGTTCGGTACCCCCTGGGCATGAAGGTGGAGGTAAATGAAGGTCTTCATATTCGGCGCGGGCGCAAGCAGGGGGACGTTTCCAGATCCTCCCGATAAGGTTCCGACCAATAATGTCCCGACATCGGCTGAGTTCGGGAAAGTACTCAAAGGCATTTGGCCAAGCTGGCCATCTGACTGTCCGAACTTGGCTCGAGCTGTTAGTGAGGCCTCCGGGAATCTTGCATCTTGGCGCCTCGACCTCGTATGGACGCACATGGACTACTACTCGAAATTGAGACAAGCCATCGGGCGGCAGGATTTTGGAGGGAAGGCGAGCCAGGAGTTGAAGGCAGCGCTACTCCGGGTCTACGGAGTACGATGCTCATCGGTCGTCGGAAACCCAAAACTCAATCGTCTCGCCGAGCTGCCGGCGCAGCCAAAGCGCGGCCGCGAGGTGGATCGCGTCGTATCCCCGAAGGGGGTGCCTCCACACGAGCCGGCGAACATCGGCAAGGGTAGTATTGTCAACGAGGACCTGATCATAGGCCGGCCACTCAGTCTCGAATGCGGAGGCAATGGTGCGGAAGAGCGTTGTGGAGAGGCCGCCTTCGCGGCGTTTGCGCGCGAGGGCGGCAAGGACCTCCGCGTAGGCCACCCGCGAGGTGAACACATGCTGCGCGCCTGTCCACGTGTCGCGGACCCGCGGTGTGCCCGGCTCTTGGTAGTAGCGCTTCACGATGACGCTGGAATCGGCGTAGATCATCGCCGACTCTCGCTGACCAAATCGGAAAGCAGTGGTCCCCGGCCTCTGGCGAGTGGAGGTTCTGCCAAGAACGGCTTTTCGGCAGGCGTCACGTGCCCTCCCGAAAGAAGTGCTTCAAGACGTTCCGCCCGGCCCGATTGCCCGCCCCGGCCATAAGGCAGAAGAACCGCCACAGGCTCACCGCGGTCGGTGATGACTACCCGTGCCCCTCGCCTTACCCTTGCGAGATATCGCGTCAGTCCATCACGCAGGTTCCGGATACCGACAGATCTCTCCATTTCGACCCCCGTGGTCACAAGTCTGTGACCATGATATATATCTCATGGCATCCGCCGTCAACTCTGCGTTCTGCATCCTGCGTTCTGTATTCCCGGGGTCCACCTGGGGTTCTCAGACTGATGGCTGAGCCGACTGTTACTTGGATGCAAGGGCCGGTGTGGTCACCGGGGTGGTGCGAAACTTTTCACCAGGGCCGGGACGGCGGCGAGGGCGGATTCCAGACTGTCGAGTTGCGACAGCAGAAGGCTGCGGGCCGGTTCGACTCACAACAGGTGAAATCGCGCGAGATCTCGCGAGGTCATGGGAGTGGTCCCCGGGGTTCGCGCGAAGAATAGGCTTGACTAGTCGCCGAACGATTCACTAGAGTTCCGGGACCAGCATGGTCCGCATCACGCGGACCCCAACGGAATGGAGGGGGATGATGGCTCGGACACGAAGGGGATTGTTGCTCGCGGGTGTCACCGGCGCATTGTTGGCCATGGTCGGGCCCATCGGGGCGGCCTGGGCGCAGGACGTTCCGAAAGTCGTTCGGTTCGGCTGGTTCAACGGACCCCGGCCGTGGATCATCGGCAAGGCCGAGGGTCTCTTCGACAAGCGACTGGGGACGAAGGTCGAGTGGATCGCGTTCCCATCAGGAGCCACGGCCCTCACGACCCTTGCGGCCAAAGAGGTTGATATTGTCCGGCTGGGCTCCAGCCCCACGGTTGCGGGGATCGTCCGGAAGCTCCCCATCGAGATGATCGCCATCTCGGGCGTCATCGCCACCAGCGAGCGGCTGATCGGGAAGAAGGGCATCAACACGGTAAAGGAGCTCGAGGGAAAGCGGTTGGCCTATCCGCCGGGCTCCACGGCCCACTATGCTTTGATGGCGGCGCTGAAGGTGAACAACGTGGATGTCGGCAAGACCAAGCTTCTGGGGCTGACGCCGGCAGACATGGTGGCCGCCTGGAAGCGCGGGGATATCGATGCGGGCTACGTTTGGGGGCCCTTCTCCCACCAGATGGAGTCCGACAACGGGCGCGAGTTGCTGGCGACCAAGGACCTGTGGAAGAGCAGCTACTTTGTCTGGAACAACTACGTCGTCCGCAAAGAGTTCAGCCAGCAATACCCGGCCCTGATCGTGAAGTTCCTCCAGACCTTCGAGGAGACCGCCAATCGTTACAAGCAGAATCCGGATGAGGCGGCCCGCCTGATCGCCGCCCACCTGGACCAGAAATTCGAGTTCGCGCGCGACACCCTGGCCGGCCTCGAGTACCTGCCCCTGAAGGAGCAACTGACACCGAAATGGCTGGGAAACTCCCAGACGAAGGAGACGGCCACCATCGCCAAGTCCATGGCGGACGCCGCGAACTTCCTGGCCGAGTTGGGGGACATCCGGAAGCAGGACATCCCTTCGAGCTTTGCGCCGTCCATCAACACGACCTACATGGAAAAGGCCGTGGGGGGCAAGTGATGACGTCTCCCCTGGTATCGGGATGTGCCGGGATCGGGATGCGCGCCTAACATGATCTTCGGAAATCGCAAGACCCTCATCAGCGCTGCGGCGGTGGCGACGGCGATCGCGGCCTGGACCATCGTGGGCTCCCTGGGTCTGACGACCTCCCTCTTCCTGCCGCCGCCGCAAGAGATTCTGACGACGACGCGGGAACTCCTTCGGGATGGATATCGCCAGGTCCCCCTCTGGGGACACATCCTCGTCAGCCTTGCCCGCGCCCTGGTGGCCTTTGCGGCGGCCGCGCTGACGGGAGTGCCCATCGGGCTCCTCATGGGAATGTTCCCTGCGTTCCACGCCGTGCTGGACCCGTTCGTCCAGTTCCTGCGCCCGCTTCCCAAATTGGCGCTGATCCCCCTGGTGATCGTCTGGTTCGGGATCGGGGAGCTCTCGAAGTTCCTCCTGATCTATCTGGCGACGTTCCTCACCGTAGTCGTGAGCGCGGCGGCGGCGGTGCTCAGCGTCAAGGAGGGACGGATCCGCGCCGCCCTCGCCCTGGGGGTCAGCCCGTACAAGCTCTTCCGGTACGTGATCTTCCCCAGCGTGATGCCGGACCTGTTCACCGGGGTCCGCGTGGCCATCGGCATCGGGTGGACCACGCTCATCGCCGCGGAGATGATCGCCGCGAACTCCGGCCTGGGGTGGATGGTGATCAATGCCAGCTCGTACCTGCGGACGGATATCGTGATGCTGGGGATCCTCCTCCTGGGCGCCACCGGATATGCCCTCGACCTCCTGCTCGTCACGGTCCAGCGCCTGGCCGTCCCCTGGATGGGGAAGGACTGACCGCCGGCCATGGCCAACCTGGGACCGCCACCGAAGATCGAGTTGCGACACGTCTCGAAGTCGTTCCAGGACCTCAAGCGGGGCCGTGAGACGGTGGCCGTGGAGAAGTTCTCGTTGGCCGTTCAGGACGGAGAATTCCTGTGCCTGCTGGGCCCCAGCGGGTGCGGGAAATCCACGATCCTGAACCTGGTGGCCGGGTTCGAGCACCCCACGAAGGGAGAGGTCCTGCTGGACGGGGAGCCCATCCTGCGCCCGGGCCCGGACCGGGGCGTCGTGTTCCAGGAGCCCATGCTGTTCCCGTGGCTCACCGTCCTCGACAACATCACCTTCGGTCCGCGCATGAATGGCGGCCGGCCCGAGGCGTACCTGTCTGCAGCCGCACGGTATATCACCCTCATGGGCCTCAGCGGATTCGAGCGACACCGCCCGTACGAACTCTCCGGCGGGATGAAGCAGCGCGTGGCCATCGCCCGCGCCTGGATCACCGACCCCAAGGTTCTGCTGCTGGACGAGCCCTTCGGTGCGCTGGACGCCCAGACGCGTCTCATGATGCAGGAGCTGCTGGTGCGCGTCTGGGAGCAGGCCCGGACAACGGTCGTTTTCGTGACTCACGACGTGGAGGAAGCGATCTTCCTGGCGGATCGGGTGTGTCTGATGACCGCCAGGCCCGGCCAGCTCAAGGAGGATCTTCGCATCCCCTTCGATCGCCCCCGCAACTACGAGGACCTGGTCCCAGACAAGCGGTATGTCGAGCTGAAGCGGCAGGTATTCCACTCGATCCGGGAAGAGACCATCAAGTTCATGAGCCAAGACGCCGGCGCCGGCCCCGCCTGAAGGAGACAGCCCATGGCCCCGTTCACGTACCGCCTCGACCTCTACGAATTTCTTCGTGCCAATACCGCCAGGATCCTCGAAGAGGCGGACAAGGTCGCCACGGGCCTCAGCATCCCAGCCGAGCTGAAGGGCCGGTTCGGGATCTCGGGCTCGAACTCGGGATGTCCTGCCCTGCTCCGGCGCGACATCGCCGAAGCCATCCGGACGGCCTCGCGGGAGGTGCTCCCGCTCAACCGCCTGGGCGATGAGATCCGCCGGGTGGTCAAGTCCGTGTACGGCGACGCCTACGACGCAGCCCCCGTCAACACCTGCGAGGCAGGCCTGTGGATCGCCTACGACGCCTTGATCGCTCCCCCGCTGATGGGCCGCGGGGAGCCCTACCGGGCGCGGTGCATTGCGCCTCTCGAGCGGCACGTCGAGCACCACTTGAGCTATGGGCGCCCCTTTCCGGGGAAGTACAAGGACATCTTCGCCGACCGCGGGGCGACGGCGGGCGAGTTGGGTCTCCTGGGCCGGCGTCAGGAGAACGTGGACATCGTGATGGTGCCACTGGCGGGCGCGCGGTACGAGGTGCATGGGGTGAAATCCTATCCCTGCCCCCTGCTGATGGGGGTGGATCCCGAGGCGTCCCGAGACGCGCTGCGCCGGGCCGCGGAGATACATGCCGCCGCGCTGACCGGGTTCATCTCCCTCGGCTACGACACCGTGGGTTACGGCCATGGCGTCAAGGACTCCGACGGCACGCCGGTCCTGCAACGAGGGATCGGGGAACTGGCCGCCGCCTTCGGCGTGCCCTATATCTCGGACAATGCCTGGGGTGCCCCCTTTACCGGGACCGACCTGCGAAAGACGGGGGCGGATGTCATGCTCTACAGCATGGACAAGGTCGCCGGGGCCCCGACGAGCGGTCTGGTAATCGGCCGCGAGGAGGCCATGGTCCAGGTCCGGCGGGCGCTGGGCATTCACGGGGATCGCTGGGGGACCACCTCCTCCCATGGCAAGGCGAGCCATGTGGCAGCCGACCCCGGGAAGGAGGCCATGAGCGGCATGCTGGCGGCGCTGCGCGTCCTGCGGGATCAGCCCAAGCTGGTGACGGGACCCATCGACGAGACCCACACCATCGTCCTGGAGGAGTACGATCGGGTCCGAGGTGCCCTGGGTGATGGGATCGTGATCAGCAAGTCGTACAACGGCGGCGGGGTTGAAGTGAACTACGAGGGGACTTGGGGGGATGGCCGGATGGGCATCCCGATCTTCTCCCACGAGGATCGCGTGGCGGGGTCGAATCTCATCAATCTCTGCATGTCCCGCATGGGGGTCATCCCGAACCTGGCCGAGGATGCCAACCTCCTGGTCTCCCTGGGACTCGGAACGGTTGATGAGGACGGCACCCTGGTGGCGGATCGCATGCGACTTGCCGTCCGGACCATGTTCGCCGCCATCCAGTTGGTGGCGGAATGGGCCGAGAAGGGACCGCGATGAGCCCAAGATATTCGTCGGGGATGCCGCGGGCCTTGCTGGATCTCCCCTCCGTGTCTCGCCCCTGCGGTTGTCGGTTCGCTGTCACGGATCGGAGCTCGGAGATGGGGGCGGAGAAGGGAGCAGGATGCCCGGACTGCCCTCCACATCGCGGACCCCGGTTACGTTCCTGGAGGGTAAGCGGATCATTCTGGAGGAACTGGTGAGAGACGTGCTGGCGGACGAGTGGGTGCAGCGGGCCTACTTGGGGAGGAGAGGCGAGCGCGGCAGTGAAGCTCCGTCGTAGGCTGCCACGCAGGGTCTGCTGAAGCCTTCCTCTGGTTTCTTCGCGACAGCCCATCGGGAGGCGTAAAGCCGCCACAGCCGCAACGTCCCCGACGACTCTACGTCCCCGACGACTCTACCAAATGCCGCGCTGCCCAGGATCCGCGCATCCCCGCGATCCGCCTCCTGTGGCTAGGCGTGGGCTTTCGAAGGGACCGTACCGCGGGCCCATGGCTTTATCCTCGCCAGTGTCTTGGCAAGGCCATCCTTGGCCTTGGCTGCATCGTGGTCCATCTGTAGGCCGATCCAGAACCCATCGGACATGCCGAAGAATCGCGACAGTCGCAGGCCGGTATCGGCGGTGACAGCCCGCGTGCCGGCCACGATCTCGCCAATACGGCGCTGCGGCACGCCGAGCTCCTTGGCCAGCCGGTACTGCGTGATACCCATGGGCTTCAGGAATTCCTCCAGCAGGATTTCACCCGGGTGCGGGTAGGGAACTTTGCGCATGGCCACAGATTCAATGGGCTCGAACCGTTTGACCCGTTCACCGCCAAACAGGCTTTGCGTGTCGGTGCACTTAAACGACCGGATCGGCATAAAGACATACTACCGATGCACGTTAGTATTGTCAAGTGTCAGTATATCGGGTTGATGGCGTCGGGCAACCACCGAAGTGGCCCGCCCGCGCCCACAGCCCCCCCAGCAGGCGATCCATCGCGGCTTTCGCTGCAACAGGTCGTCGCCGCATAGCCTCGCTTCCCTGATGCACATCCGTCCGGAGCGGTGTGTGGTGGCCCGCCTTGGCTGACCCCGCGCGCGGCGCGTGCCCGCTCCGCCATCGCCACGAGGCCCCCGTCACGATCTCCAGGCTGGACAACTTCTGGCATGACGAGTACCATCAGACCCTCGTGATAGGGAGGAAAAAGGAGAGGACAGCGTCATGGCTGAACGTCGGGAGACGGCGATCCCGGTGGAGACCACGGCGCAGGCGTACCTGGAGCTGCTCCGCGCCCGGGGGTTCGAGTACTTCTTCGGAAATGCGGGGACGGACTTCGGCCCCCTGGTGGACGCCTTTGCCAGGTTCGAGGCCGAGGCAAAGGACCGGCCTCGCCCGATCACGGTCCCTCACGAGTTCGTGGCCGTCAGCATGGCCCACGGTGTGACCATGTGCACAGGTCGGCCCCAAGTAGTGATGACCCACACGATCGTGGGGACGGCGAACTGCGCCGGGGCCCTGATCAACGCAGCCCGCGCCAACATCCCGCTGTTCATGACGGCCGGTCGCACGCCTCTCGTCGAGTCGGGCCTGCTGGGGGCCAGGGATCTTCACATCCACTGGGCGCAAGAGGCCTACGATCAGGCCGGGATGATCCGCGAGTTCCTCAAATGGGACTACGAGCTGCGGAATTTCGTCCAGCTCGAGGCGGTGGTGGATCGCGCCCTGTCCATCGCGACCGCCGAGCCCCAGGGGATCGTCTATCTGACGCTTCCGCGTGAGGTCCTGGCCGAACCGCAAACCGAGTTCCGTCTGAACACTGTGCCGGCCGATTTTCGCCGGGAGCGGCTTCAGCCGGAGCCTGAGTTGGTGGAGAGGGCAGCCGCTCGTCTCGCCGCGGCGACGTGGCCCCTCCTGATCACCACGCGCCTCGGGCGCGATCCGGGCGCGGTCGAGGCCGCGGTGGAACTGTCGGAGACCCTGGCCACCCCGGTTGTGGAGTTCAACCCCACCCACGTCAACTTCCCTTCCAGCCATCCCCATCATCTCGGCTTCGATCCGGCCCCCCTCCTCGGCAGATCGGATGCCATCCTCGTCGTCGAGAGCGACGTCCCGTGGTTCCCTTCGCGGACAGGCGTCAACCCGGATGCTCGTGTCATCCATGTGGGCAGCGATCCGCTGTTCGCTCGCTATCCGATTCGGACGTTTCCCATGGAGTTGGCCATCCGGGGCGATGCGGCGACCACCCTGGAGGCACTGACGTCCGAGGTGAAGCGCCACGGCACGAACCAGAACCCGATGATCAGCCGTCGCTCCGCCGCGCTTCGGGGCGAGCACGACGGGCAACGTGAGGCGTGGCGTGCGGCGGCTCTGGCGGCCCAGGGGGACTCTCCCATCGATTTCGACTGGCTCTCCCGCTGCATCGGCGAGGTGCTGGAGGACGACACCACCCTCGTCAACGAATATGACCTCCGCCTGACGCAGGTCTCTCGCGATCGGCCGGGAGCCTTCTTCTCCCATTCCCCCGCCGGCTGTCTCGGCTGGGGCGTGGGGGCGGCCCTGGGGGCCAAGCTGGCCGATCCGAGCCGGACCATCATTGCGACGGTCGGGGACGGGGCGTACATCTTCAGTGTCCCCACCGCCGCCCATATGGTGAGCGCTACCTATAACCTGCCGATTCTTGTTGTCATCTTCAATAACGCGGGCTGGGGCGCCGTTCGCAAGACGACGCAGGATCTCTTCCCGAATGGGTGGGCGGTGAAAACGGGGATCTTCCCCCTCAGCGACCTCCGCCCGTCTCCGGCCTACGAGAAAATCGTCGAGGCCCACGGAGGCTATGGGGAGCGGGTCGAGAGACCCGAGCAGGTCCGCCCGGCGCTTCGCCGTGCGTTGAAGGCGGTGCGGGAAGAAGGGCGGCAAGCCGTCCTGAACGTGATCTGCAAACGCGAATAGGGAAACTGATCTGAGGACACTGGCGCTGGTCACTCCTCTCGGGACACAGGATCCCGCCACCGCCAGGCCGGACACCGAGGGGCATGATGACCGCAGGGGCGAAGGACGCGCTTTTCCGAAAGATCAGCCAGGATCCTTTCGCCGGATGGATGGGGATCGAGCTCCAGGAGCTGCGACCGGGGTACAGTCGCGTGGCCATGACTCTGACGCCGCAGATGGTGAACTTCCACGGGATCCCGCACGGAGGCGCCATCTTCAGCCTGGCGGATGCCGCCTTCGCCGCCGCCGGGAATTCCCACGGGCAGGCGGCGGTCGCCCTCTCCATGACGATCAACTACCTGGCGGCCACCTCGCCGGGCGCCCGCCTGGTGGCCGAGGCCCAGGAGCTCCGCAAGGGTCATCGGTCGGGGTTCTACCAGATCATGGTCAGGACGGAGAGCGGGGACCTGGTCGCCGCCTGTCAGGCGGTGGTGCATCGCAAGAACGAATCCCTGGTGGAGTAGGGAGAGGGAGGTCAGGTCATGCGCGACGCCGTGATCATCGATGCCGTCCGGACACCCATCGGCAAGTACGCCGGGATCCTCAGGGATGTCCGGCCGGATGACCTCCTGGCCCATGTGATCGCCAGGCTGGTGGAGCGGACGCGGGTGCCCGTCGAGGCCATCGAGGACGTGTACGCCGGATGTGCCAACCAGGCGGGGGAGGACAACCGCAACGTGGCCCGCATGGCGGCCCTGGTGGCTGGCCTGCCCATCGAGGTGCCGGGGGCGACGGTGAACCGCCTGTGCGCTTCCGGGCTGGAGGCCGTCAACGAGGCTGCCCGGGCCATCCAGACCGACAGCGGCGATGTCCTCATCGCGGGCGGGGTGGAGAGCATGACCCGGGCCCCCTTCGTCATGCTCAAGGCGGCGGAACCGTTCCCGCGCGGCGCCATCGGCATGGCCGACACGACCATCGGCTGGCGCTTCACCAACCCGAAACTGGCGGCCGTGTACCCGCCGGAGAGCATGGGGGAGACGGCGGAGAACGTGGCGGAGAAGTACCGGATCAGCCGCGAGGAGCAGGATGCCTTCGCCCTGCGGAGTCACCAGCGCGCCGTAGCGGCCATGCAGGGCGGGCGATTCAAGGACGAGATCGTCCCGGTCCCCGTCCCGCAGCGGAAGGGAGATCCCATAATGGTGGAGGCCGATGAAGGGCCCCGCCCCGACAGCACCCTGGAGAAGCTGGCGAAGCTCAAGCCGGCCTTCCGCGAGGGCGGGACGGTGACGGCGGGGAACGCCTCCCAGGTCAACGACGGCGCGGCCGCCGTCCTGCTCACGTCCCGGGAGAAGGCGAAGGAGTTGGGTGTCCACCCCATGGTCCGCATCGTGGCCACGGGCGTGGCCGGCGTCCATCCCGGCTTCATGGGGATCGGGCCGGTGCCCGCAACCCGGAAGGCGCTCGGGCGCGCTGGCCTCCGGATGGACCAGATCGACCTCGTCGAGTTGAACGAGGCTTTCGCCGCCCAGAGCCTGGCTTGCATCCGGGACCTGGGGATCGACCAGGAGCGGTGCAACGTGAACGGCGGCGCCATCGCCCTGGGCCACCCCCTCGGCTGCAGCGGGGCCCGGATCCTCACCACACTGCTTCACGAGATGCGGCGGCGGCAAGTCCGCTACGGCCTCGCCACCATGTGCATCGGCGTCGGGCAGGGCCTCGCCACCATCGTCGAGCGGATCTGAGAGGAAAGGCAAGAATCGCTTTAAACGCAGATTTCGCAGATTTTTCTGAGAACCTGTCCGGGTGAATCTGCGAAAATCTGCGTAATCTGTGGATATGTGAGAGATTGCTCTTGTTGTTCCTTGCTTTGATCACCGTAAGCTTTCTATGCGTGTTGGTGAGTACCTCTTCAATCGCCTGAAGGCGCTCGGGGTCCGGCATATCTTCGGGATCCCCGGCGACTTCGCCCTGCCCCTGTACCAGGCCCTCGAACGGACCTCCATCCGGCCGATCGTCGTTACTCACGAACCCGCAGCGGGATTCGCCGCCGACGCCTACGCCCGCCTCAAGGGCCTGGGCGTGACCGTTGTCACCTTCGGCGCCGGGGCCCTGAACATGGTCAACTCCATTGCGCAGGCCTACGCGGAGCGCTCGCCCGTCCTGGTGGTGAGCGGCGCGCCGGAGATCCATGACCGCAGCCTGGACGCGCTGGTCCACCACAAGGTGCGGACCTTCGAATCTCAGCTCGCGGTGTACCGGGAGATCACCTGCGCCGCCGCGGCGCTGAATGACCCCCGCATGGCCATGGAGGAGATAGACCGGGTGCTGGAGGCCGTCCTGCGGTGGAAGCGCCCGGGATACCTCGAGATTCCCCGCGACGTGGTCTTCGCCCGGGGTGCCAGGTCGCATCGCGTCGCCTCGACACCGCATCGTCCCGATCCGGACGCCCTCCGGGAGGTGATGGCGGAGGTCGCGGCCCGCCTGAACCAGAGCCGGCGACCCGTCATCTATGCCGGTGTCGAGATCGAGCGGTTCGGGTTGATCGAGAAACTGGTCGCCCTGGCCGAGAAGTTCAACCTGCCCGTGGTGACCTCCATGGACGGTAAGGCGGTGTTCCCCGAGACCCATCGAAACTTTGTCGGGATCTACATGGGGAAGGTGGGCTCGGCCGAGGCGCGGGAGGTGGTGGAAAATTCCGACTGCGTCTTAATGCTGGGGGCCTTCATGACGGATGTGAGCACCGGGTTGTTCACCGCCCAGGTGGATCGGGCCACGCTCATGTCGGCCTCGTCGGAAGAGGTCAGCGTGAGCCATCACCGGTATCCGGGCGTGACCCTGGTGGATCTCGTCGAGCACCTCCTGGCCAGCCGGTCCGTGAAGCGCCATGCCCTGCGACTTCCACGGCGAGCGGCGCCGAGTGCCGGGAGCCGATCCGCGGATCTCACCACCCGGGGCATCGTGGAGGAACTGAATGCCTTCCTGACTCCGGGCCGTTTCACCGTGGTGGCGGACGTGGGCGACTGCATGTACGCCTGTGTGGACCTCCGCACGGATACGTTTCTGGGGCCGGGGTACTACAACAGCATGGGCTTCGCCGTCCCGGCGGCCATCGCCGCGGAGCTCGCCTGGCCGAAGCGGCGGGCCATCGCCCTGGTCGGGGACGGCGGCTTCCAGATGACGGGCATGGAGCTGGGGACGGCCAAGGCGCACGGACTGCGCCCCATCGTGATCCTGTTCAACAATGGCGGGTTCGCCACGATGCAGGCAATCGCCGGGAGGAAAGACTATTTCACCGTTGCCCCCTGGGACTATGTGCGTATTGCCGAGTCGCTGGGTGGTCGGGGCGCGCAGGTCCGGAGCCGGGAAGGCTTCCGCGCCGCCTTGAAGGAGGCCCTGGACAGCCGGGTCTTCTTCCTCATCGAGGCCATTCTCTCGCCCGCCGACATCTCCCCGACGTGGACGCGGATCGCCGACGAGGTCCGCTCCCGCCTGCGCATGCCAGCCTCGTGACAGCCAGGAGCCTTCGGCGGTTCATCGGTTCGGCAGTTGGCTGGTCAGGTGAGACCGGAACCCCCGAACTGCCGAACGTTTCATGACTCAAAGCCTCACCTTGCCGAAAGTAGATCCTTGTCGCCCTGGAGGGAAAGGTGGATGAACCGTCTGCGGATGATCAAGACACACACGATGGTGCTGGATGCCGAGCCGGAGGCCGTGTTCCCGCTGCTGTGTCCGGTGCGGGAATATGACTGGATCGAGGCGTGGCGCGGTCGGATGATCTATAGCGGGTCCGGGTTCGCCGAGCAGGACTGCATCTTCCAGACGGACTTTCCGAAGGATGGCGCGACCGAGACGTGGGTGATCTGCCGCTACGAGCCGCCGCGGCTGATCGAGTTCGTCCGGGTGAGCACCCTGCGGGCGACCCGCTACACGATCACGCTCCACCCGACCGCGGGCGGGAAAACGGAAGCGGAGTGGCGGCAGGTGATCACCGGCCTCACCGAGGACGGGGACTGCCTGGTCGGGCAGGAGCCGGAAGAGGCGTACCCCACGCAGATGGAGAGGCTGGCACAGATGCTGAACCATTACCTGAACACGGGGAGGATGCTTTCGTACAACCCAGACTGAGCGGAAGCGTGCTGCCGCACCATCGTCCAGGTGAATCAGCCGGGCGCGGGCCTCGGGATCCGGAGGCAGGCATGAGCGGGCTTCACTACGAAATCGCCGCGGAGATCTTCGAGCGGTTTCCCGGCTATGTGCGGGGCGTGGTGGTCGCCCATGGCGTGAGCAATGGGCCGGCGCCAGACGCGCTGGTGGCCACGCTTCGGGAGGCGGAAACATCGGTGCGGGAGCGGCTGAGCCTGGAAGGACTGGCGGAGCATCCCCGGATCAAGTCCTGGCGGGAGGCCTACCGGGCCTTCGGGGCCAAGCCCAGCGAGTTCCGCTCGTCCATCGAGGCGCTGGCGCGCCGTGCCCTGCGGAACGAGCCGCTTCCGTCCATCAACGCCCTGGTGGACATCGGGACCATCGTCTCCCTGCGGCACCTGACCCCGGTGGGCGGCCATGCCATCGACGTCTGCATCACGGACATCGCACTGCGGCTGGCGACCGGGAAAGAGACGTTCGTGCCCTTCGGGTCCGACAAACCGGAGCAGCCGCTCCCCGGGGAGGTGATCTTTGCCGAGGGGGACACCATCCTGACGCGGCGCTGGACGTGGCGGCAGGCCAACCACACCCTGACCCTCCCCGAGACCACGGCGATCGAGTTCAACGTGGACGGCCTCCCGCCCGTCGCGCCTCCGGAGGTCGAGCAGGCCTGCGCCGAAATCCAGGAACTGGTCCAACGCTTCTGCGGCGGCCACCTCCGCCGGGACCTCCTCACGCAATCCCACCCTCGGATGCCGATCACACCGTAGCGGCAGGTCGCATCGACTCGAGGCTGGGGGACCAGGCGGTAGAGCAGTGGGGCCTGTAGAAAACATCGTCATTGACCTCCGTTCCGTTTTGCTCCGGAAGATGGCCCGGCACTCGATGCCCCGGCCTGCAATGAGATCGCGGGAGCGGCAGGGCATTCGGTGGGAGGACTGTTTTCCAGAAGGCGGGGTGCCCCCAGCGGGATTCGATGATTCGAACCGTTTGGGCAGTATCCATATTCGGCCCTGATGAGGAATGGGAGGCAAGACATGAAGAATTATGCGCCGCAACGAGTGAATCCCCGGAAGCTTGAGCGGCTCGTCTCGTTAGCCTTCCAGAGGGTTGGCGTGCCTCTTGGCGATGCGGACTTGACGGCCAAGATCCTCGTGGATGCCGACCTGCGGGGAATCGACTCTCACGGGGTGATCAACCTCCACGGGTACTACATCAAGGGGATCCAAAACGGAACCATCAAGAGCAGGCCAGAGATCAAGATAGCAGCGGGCAGCCCGACGACCGCGTCGGTTGACGGAGACAACGGTCTTGGCTTTGTCGTCAGCCACAGGGCCATGGACGCATGCATCAGAATGGCCCGGGAGTATGGGACGGGATGGGCGAGCGTATGCAACAGCACCCACTCCGGCGCGGGGGCCTATTACGTCCTCATGGCCGCGGAGCAGAATATGATCGGCATACACTTTTCCACGGGGGGCTCGACCGTGGCTGCTCCTGGTGGCAAGGGTCGCCTCATCGGCAACAACGTGATCGCCTTTGCAGCGCCCGGGAAGCAGCATGGGCCATTTGTCCTCGACATGGCGCCGACCATGGCCATCGCCAACAAGCTGCACATGCTGCAGTGGGAAGGGAAGCGCATGCCGGAAGGGTGGGCCATAGATTCGGAAGGGCGCCCGATCACCGACCCCAACGTATACTTTGCGCAGGAAGGAGCCATTCTCCCCTTGGGAAGCACCCCCGCCAACGGTGTCCACAAGGGTTTCGGACTCTTGCTTCTTTCAGACATTCTGACGGGACTCTTGTCGGGGGATGGCGGGAGCATGTTCCGCCGAAAGGGCGAGCACAGCCATGCCTTCTGTGCCTTGCGTATCGACGCGTTTCCTAGCGGTGGTGATTTCAAGGACCTCATGGATGCAATGGTCGAAAAGCTGCATGCAACCCCGACCGTCGAGGGTGTCGGTCGCGTACGCTACCCCGGCGAACGAGGCAATCTCACCTACAAAGAGAGAAGCGCCAATGGCATACCTCTTCGTCAGAATGTCGTTGATGATCTGCAGAGGATGAGCGAAGATCTGAACCTCCCCATGGACGACATCTGGGAACAGTAGCATTTCCAGCGAGGGGGACGAACCACTGGGGGCTACGCGCCGAGACGGTGAGCCGCGACAGCCGGGGCTGCGGGGTCCCCTGGCGGCGAGGCGACAGTTAACGAAGGCAATGACGTCCCCCAATACGGGTGATCGCGGAGAGTGAGTTCCTCGAC
>JACQVO010000236.1 GCA_016209725.1 Candidatus Methylomirabilota bacterium
GACCGGGGGAAGAGCCGGAAGAGCAACGCGACCGAGTCGGAAAAGAAGAGGCCGGTGAAGAGGACGATTGCTCCAAGGATCACAAGAGCGCCGCCCGTCCGCGCCCCGAATCGCACATGGCCCGCCATTCCCCCGGCACCGTGGCACATGGGCACGCCGCCGAGGCTCGTTCCCAGCAGGTTCATGACCCCGTGATCGATGGCAACCGCCCGGACTGTGACAGGCCGGTCAGGAAACAAGGAGTTGTTCTCCTCCACGGTGGCGATGATGGCATTCCCCAACGTCAGCGCCACCTGAGGGAGACCGAGGACCAGCACCCCGGTCGCGACATCCCCCCACGCGATCTTGGTCAAGGCGAATTCGGGGAAACGCAGGCGAAAGGACATGCTGCCAAGGTCGTGCAGGAGGGTCGGTTCCCGCAGGATGGCTACCGTCACGCCGAAGCCGAGCAGCACCAGCATGGCCGGAACTTTCTCATGAGAAAACAGGAAGAACGTCAGTGCGACGGCAGTCACCGCCAGGAGGAGGTCCACCTGCATCATTCTGACCCCCTCCAGGATGAACCCAAGCCCGAGGCTGAGCACGAGGCCTTGGACGATTGGGCGGCTGGTGATCTTGGCAATCCACGTCACCGTCCCCGTGAGACCCATGATCAGCCAGAGGATGCCGGAGAACAGCCCGGACGCCCAGATGGCACCCGGTGTGATCGCACCGGGATGGGTAATGGCCGCCGTGCCTATGGCCTTCATTGGCTGGATTGGAACGGGGGTCTTGAAGTAGAGGCCGACGAAAATCTTGAAGAGTCCGAAAGCCACGAGGACCCCGACGGGATCCATTTTGCTGATAGTGATGTACCCCACCAGAAACGGAATGAGGGTCCCGAGATCGCCAAAGGCCCCAGCCAATTCCTGCACGTCGTACCTGTTCCTGGCAGTTTTCACAGGCCGTCCTCCTCTCAGTTACACCGCGCTATGCTTTCGAAAGCATAGTCCAAGGGCCCAAGAAAATCCAGACGCTACCTCCGTCAGCCTCGTCCCACTGCGCGGCCCACCGCCGGGCGTGCGCCCCAGGATCTTGAAACCGGCGGCCCTCTCCAACTCCTGGAGATAGCCCCACGCGCTTCGCTAGGACATTCTCTGACCTCTCTTGGAAATGTCTGGCGGGAGAGATGAGCTTGGGCCGCCACGAACTGCCCGCTTCACCCAGCACTGGCGGTTTCCCTTCGGGTTACTGTAGAATGAGCTTGCTGAGCCACGAGACCGAGGCGAGGGACTTTCTTTATGCTGAACCTACCACGGAAGACGCCGCGACATGGACCCCCGGTCCGCAGCTTGCTGGTCGTCGTTCTCCTGCTCTCGCTCGGCCTCATGGCGGTGACATTGCTGAACTACCGCACCGCGGTCCGCGTGGCCGAGGAGACGCTGCGGAACCAGGGGGTGAGCATCGGCCTGGAGTTGGCCGCGGAAGCGCGGGCCCGGGGCGCGTGGGAGGGGCCCGCGCTGCAGCAACTGCTGGCCGAGCAGCGCCGGCGCGAGGTCGCTTTCCTCGCCATCCTGGATCGAGATGGCACTATTCTCGCACACACGAACGCGCGATTGGTCGGGACTCAGTTGGAGGATGCCGCCTTCGTCAACGTCCGGGAGACAGGGCAACTCACCGGCGAGATGGTGGCCCTGGGGACTGGCGAAGAGGTTTATTCTCTGACCATGCCCTTCCATGTTCCGTCCGGGGGACCCGGGACGGTCACCGGTGCGGGGCAGCCCCGGTTCCGCATCCTCCGTCTCGCCCTGCACACCGCCTCCGCGCGCCAGATCGTGCATCACGCCCTGATTCAGGTCGCCCTCGTGGGCGTGATGGTGATCATTCTCCTGGGCCTGAGCGTGTGGCAGATCCGGACCCTCCGGCGGTACCTCCGCCTGCAGGAAGAGTCGGCACGACAAGAGCGGCTTGCCGCGCTGGGTGGCATGGCCGCCGTGCTGGCCCACGAGATTCGGAACCCGCTGGGGGCCATCAAGGGGCTCGCTCAATTCCTGGGCGAGAAGCACGCAAGCGACGCCACCCACACGGAGATGACGCAGACGATCGCCACTGAGGCCACCCGTCTGGAGCGCTTGGTGAACGATCTCCTCACCTATGCGCGGCCCCGGCCACCGGATTTGCAGCCGACGGACCTGTCGGCGATGCTTCACGAGGTCATGGCCCTAGCAAAGTCGCCAGCGGAAGCCGCGGGAGTGAAAGTCCTTATTGAGGCAAAAGACGCGCCCCCCAGGGTAATAGCCGACCCGGAGCAGATGAAGCAGCTCTTCGGCAACCTTGTGCTCAATGCGCTTCAGGCGATGCCGAACGGAGGCACTCTCACGATCAGGGTCAGGGGGGGAGAGGCCGGAGGCCGGGCCTCTCCTGTGGATTCACCATTGCCGAGCCTTTCAAGGAAGTCCGTCGAGATCAGTGTAGGGGACACGGGGCCGGGAATCCCCGAGGCGGATCTGCCGCGGATCTTTGAGCCATTCTACACGACCCGGACGCAGGGAACGGGGCTCGGCCTGGCCATCTGTCGGCAGATCGTCGAGGCGCACGGGGGGGCGATCCGAGTCTCCCACA
This sequence comes from Candidatus Methylomirabilota bacterium, assembly GCA_016209725.1. GTDB lineage: Bacteria > Methylomirabilota > Methylomirabilia > Methylomirabilales > 2-02-FULL-66-22 > 2-02-FULL-66-22. The sequence continues at coordinate 2,602 of JACQVO010000236.1, forward strand.
CCGGGCCGGAAGGTACGGCGATCGAAGTGACACTCCTGCAGGAGGCATCTGCTGATGGCTATGGGGAAGGCTAGTATTCTCGTCGTGGACGACGAGCCAGCGATGCGACTGCTGGTGACATCGGTCTTGAAGGACGAAGGGCACGATGTGACGGCGGCAGCCAGCGGCGAGGAGGCACTCCAGCTTGCCGCCAAGCGGCACTACCACCTGATCATCACCGACCTGAAGATGCCCGGGATCTCCGGCTTGCAGGTCCTGGAGGCGGTGCGGCGAGACGATCCAGAGACGGCCGTGATCCTCCTGACCGCGTTCGGCAGCGTGGAAGGTGCAGTCGAGGCGATGCGCAAGGGAGCAGCCCATTACCTGCTGAAGCCGCTGGCCAATCCTGATGAGCTACGCCTGGCCGTTCGCAGGGTGCTGGAAGAACGGCGGGTGGCGGACGAAGCGACCACACTTCGCCAGGCCACCGAGGCGGTCTTCCCGTTCGGGGAGATCATTGCTGGCGACCCACAGATGCAGGCAGCCCTGGAGCTGGCCCGGTCGGTGGCCCCCACCGACTCCACCGTTCTCATCACCGGCGAGACGGGGACAGGGAAGGAACTGATCGCACGGGCCATCCATCACTGGAGCCCTCGGGCGGATCGGGCCTTCGTGGCGGTCAACTGCGCGGCCTTGGCCGAAACCCTGCTGGAGAGCGAGCTGTTCGGTCACGAGAAGGGCGCCTTCACCGGGGCCGTGGCGCAGCGTCGAGGCCGGTTCGAGCTGGCCCATGGGGGTACGCTGTTCCTGGACGAGGTCGGAGAGATGAGCCCGGCCCTCCAGGCAAAACTGCTCCGTGTCCTGCAGGAGCGAACGCTCGAGCGAGTCGGCGGGACGAAGACCGTGACCGTGGACGTCCGGGTGATCGCGGCGACCAACCGGAACCTCCAGCAGATGGTGGCCACGCGGACGTTCCGCGAGGATCTCTACTATCGCCTCAGCGTTTTTCCGATTGTCCTGCCACCGCTCAGTGAACGTCCCTCCGACGTCCTGCCGCTGGCCGAGCACATCCTGCGGCAGGCGAGCCGCCGCCTCGCCAAGCGCATCACGGGGTTCGCCGAGGAGGCGAAGCGGCTCCTGCTAGAGTACGGCTGGCCTGGGAATATCCGTGAACTCCAGAATGTCGTCGAGCGAGCCACGATCCTGTGCCGTGAGGACCGCATCGCGCCGGCCCATCTATCCCTTGCCTCGCCTCCCGCCGCGTCATGTGCGGCGACGCCGAGGACCCTCAAGGAATTGGAGCGTGACGCCATCCTGGCCGCACTGGCCGCCTGCCACGGCAACCGGCGCCAGGCAGCCGAACAGCTCGGCATCGGCCTCCGAACCCTCTATAGCCGCCTGAAGGAGTACGGGATTTCCACTGAGCGCGAGGAGGAGGAATAGCTTCCTGACCCCTCGTGCCGAATCCGCAGTAGGGGCTGCGAGATCCGCACTCCCTGATGGTCACCCCTGCCTGCCCGTCATGCTCTGCCCCGCTCGGCGTTCCGTCTAACCCCTTGTATCCGTGGCCTAATTTCGAATCGCCACTCAGCGTAGCCCCCCGCTTGCGAACGTGGCACGGTCCCTGCTCCTCTATCTGGCCGAACCCAAGACCGCGAATGCGGCAAGGAGGTAAACGACGATGAAGCGCACGGTTGTAGCTCTCGGGTTGGTGGGGGTTCTGGCCCTGACCGCCTCGGCGGTCTTCGCATGGGGCCCGGGGTGGGGCCGCGGCCTCGGTCCTGGGTACGGCCCTGGCCCGGCAGTGGCCAATCTGAGCCCGGACCAGACCGCAAAGATTCAGAAGATCCAGAGCGATCGGTACGCTGAAATGGCCAATGTCCGGTCGGAGATGTTCGCGAAGCGGGCAGAACTCCAGGCGTTGTTCCGCGAGCAGACCCTGGATCAGGACAAGATCGCGGCGAAGCAGAAGGAGATCGTGGCACTCCAGGCCCAGATGCAGGAGAAGGCGCTGGCGGCGCGAACCGCAGTGGCCGAGGTCCTGACGCCTGAGCAGCGCGCCCAGCTTCCGGCCCTCGGACCGGGCATGGGTCCGGGGTTCGGTCCCGGATTTGGGCCGGGTCGCGGCATCGGTCCCGGAATGGGAATGGGCCCCATGGGGATGGGTCCGCGGGTGGGATTCGGGCCCCGCTGGTGAGCCCGCGAAGGACGGGAGGGGAGGGCATCCTCCCCTCCTGACGCCCCTGCAGAAAGGCAGGGAGGTGTGACATGAAGCACCTGATCTTATTCGCGATCGTGTTGGCGCTCTTTGGGGCCGGTGTGGCCCTGACCCTCGACGTGCCTGAGCCGTCCCACGTGTCCGCCAAGGGTCTCGAGGGATTGGACATCCGCGCCGAGCTGTCGTCCAAGGTCCTTAATGGCCCATATGCCTGTTGCTACCCCCCACTTATAGGTATTGAGGGACCGGATTGCCGCTAAGCGAGCGGCCATCCGTGGAGTGACATGAAAAGGGTGATGACCATGGAGGCGCTGGTGAAGGCGTTGGTAACGACGGGCAATCTGATCGAATGGCTTGTCTGGGGAGCCATTTGCGTAGGGCTTCTCCTCGGTCTGATCTTGCGGATCAGAGAGGCCGTGCATTCTGCGATCTCCCGGCTCTGGCGCCATTTCTCGCCGGGACGCCTGACGCATTCGCGGATCGCCACCTTCCTCCTCGCCGGCGCCCTTGGAGGGGCGATGCTTCCGATCCCGATTGGGGCCGCGGACCAGGGCTGGTGGTGGGGCTCGCCCATCAATCCCGGCTTTGACCGCAGCACGGTCATCCGGGTGAGCGGCACGGTCGCGCGCGCAAGCCTCGAGGCTCGGTCAGGTCCGGCGACCCTCGCCCTTGAATGCCCCCGCGATACGTACATGGTGATCCTTGGCCCGGGTTGGTACCTCAGACAGCTCGGTGCGGACATCCGGGAAGGCGACCCGCTCACTGTCGAGGGCTCCAAGATGATGGACCGCGGCGGAAACCTCCACCTCGTCGCGGCTCGGGCCACCAACGAGCGGACCGGTGCCGTACTGGAAC
>JACQVO010000044.1 GCA_016209725.1 Candidatus Methylomirabilota bacterium
ACTACCGCGAGGCCCTGGGCGAGGGGGCGACGGAGGCCCAGATCAAGCGTTTCATGGGGGAGCAGCACCACCGGATCATTCAGACCCTCCTGGCCGGCCAGTCCCTGGAGGTCGCCCCATCCGGGGCGCCGGAGGAACCTCCGGCCGAATCGGTCTCCCCCCCGACCGGACCTGACCTCCCCCTGACCGATGAGGCCATCGATCAGCTCATCGTTGAATACCTCCGAACCCGGCGCGCCGCCGAGCCCCGCTGAACCCGAATATTTCACCGCCAAGCCCGCAGAGATCGCAAAGAGTCGCAGACTCTCGTCGAGCCGCACAAGCGTTCGGACTGAAGCGTTCCGGACTGCGCGTCCAGGCATTCCTCCCCGCCGTCATGAATATGGAGAGTTCCTTTGCGTACTTCGCGTGCTTTGCGGTTGAACTGCACTTTTCGGGTTGAACACTCTTCCCCCGAACCAGCCGTGAGGCCTTCAGCGACCCGGCAAGCCATCCGAGGGCCCCACGGCGAATCCCGCGCTCAGGTCCGCGCCGCCTCCCACAGGTCCAGGCTGAACCGCCGGAGCAACATGGCCAGGGTGGGAAGGGGGAGGCCGACGATGGTGGAATAGTCCCCCTCGATCCCCTCCACCAGGAGGGCCCCGCGGCCTTGGATGGCGTAGGCGCCCGCTTTGTCCAGCGGCTCGCCGGTGGCGACGTACGCCGCCGCCTCGACGGGATCGAAGGCCCGCATCCGCACCAGCGTCGTCGCGGCGGCCACCTCGGCACGCCCCGTCTCCGCCTCCGTCACCGCCACCCCCGTGATCACCTGATGGGTCCGGCCCGCCAGTCGCCGGAGGAACTCTCGGGCCTCTTGGCTATGGCGGGGCTTGCCGAGGCCGATCCCCTCGCAGACGACGATCGTGTCGGCCCCGATGATGAGGCCACGCCCGAGGCGGGCGGCGACGTCCTCCGCCTTCGCCCGGGCCAGGCGGCAGGCGCGGGCCTCGGGGTTCTCGCCGTCTGGACCCGGGCCGGCCTGCCTGCCGCGACGACTGCGGCGCAGGCAGGCTCCGTTCTCGTCCAGCGCGCTGGGATAGACGCGGAAGGGCAGGCCGATCTGTCGCAGCAGGGCGGCCCGTCGTGGGGACGCGGAGGCCAGGATGATCTCGGGGATGGGCATGGGTCTACGCGGAAGAGAGAACTCCGAATTTCGAATGTCGAATTTCGAATGTCGAATATCGAACAAGGAATACCGAATGACGAACGCGCAGGGAAAGGGGCTGCCACAATAGAGCTGGTTCGAAATTCGGAATTCGGTTGTTCGACATTTGATATTGGTTTCCGCCTCAGCGAGCGGATACTGACCATGCGGTCACAGCTTGCGGTAGATGAGGAGTGCGAGCACGATGCCCAGCAGGCTCGCCAGGTTGATCTTCACGGTGAGGCCCAGGGTCAGCGTGATGACCCTGAGGTCCAGGATCGCCGGGGGCGAGATGCCGGGGTTCACCCCCCGGGAGAAGACCTTCTCCAGGTACCCCCCGGGTGCCAGGGTACCGATCACCTCGCCGATCACGCTGCCGATCAGGGCCCCCAGGATCAGGATCACCAGCAGGACGACCACGCTATCCAGCTTCTTGGCCACGGCTCGGCCCCTCCTTCGAGGCGCCGACCCCCCACGCGGGCGCCTTGCGCAGCACCATACCGAAGATGAACAGGACGCTGGCACTCCCCAACAGCGCCAGCAGGGAGAGGCGGAGCGTCACCGAGGAGACCAGGAGAGCGGTGAGTGCCTGCGAGAGAGAGAAGAGATAAATGAGCAGCACAACCTCCACCCGTCCTAATCCCAGTTTCACCAGCCGGTGCGAGGAATGATCCCGGCCGCCAACGACCGGCGATTGCCCCCGCCGCAATCGCAAGATCACTACCAGGGTGGTGTCGAAGATGGGATACGCCAGCACCAGGAGGGGGATGACGAGTGATGTGGGCAACGTGGGGCTGCGCCAACTGCCCAGGGCCGCCAGGCAGGCGAGACTGAAGCCGAGGAACAGGCTCCCCGCGTCGCCCATGAAGATCCGGGACCGAAAATTCCAGGGCAAGAACCCGAGGCACGCGCCGGCCAGGGCCGCCCCAGCCCTGACCGTGGGCAACTGCTCTGGGCCGACCTCGACGTACCGTGCGGCCATGGCCGCGAAAGTCAGCCCGGCGATGGCTGCCACGCCCGCCGACAGGCCGTTCATGTTGTCGAGGAGGTTGAAGGCATTGGTGATCCCTACGATCCACAAGAGAGTAATTGGGATACTGAGCCAGGGGGTGCCGAGGAAGTTGATCGTGATCCCGGCGTTGATGACGATGGCCGCCAGGAACCCCTCGAAGATCAGCCGGAGCCACCAACGTATCCCTTCGGCGTGCGGGTCCAGATCATCATAGATACCCAGGAGGAGGATGAGCCCTGCCGCCACCGGGATGCTCAGCCAGATGCGGTCGACCGGCCCGCCGGCCAGGACGCCGGCAACCTGCGCGATGGCAATCGCCACCCCGCCCAGGAGGGGCGTCGGCTGTCCATGGATCTTCTTATCGCCCGGCTGGTCCACCACGCCGAGGGTCATGGCCGCCAGACGGCAGGCCGGAGTCAGGAGCAGGGCCGCCCCGAAGGCCACCAGGAAGGGAGTGAGGAGGGGGGCGAGATACCCCATGGCCTACAGGCGGATCACCGTGCCGTGGCCCTGGGGGAAGCGGCGTGTGACGCCCGTGGCATCCATCAGCAACCGGCTGTGCTTGAGGAGCCAGGGGATGTCGAAGACGCTGTGGGCCACCGCCAGGCAGACACAGTCCTGGGATGCGACGGTGTGCTCGGTGAGCGGCACCGAGCGGAGGTGGGGAGCCGGGGAGGCTCCGGTATCGTGGGGGGCCTCCAAGGAAACCTCCGCCACGTGGGGATCGTGGTAGCCGACCTCGGCCCCCCGGGCCCGCAGCACCTTCATCACCTCCAGTGCCGGCGCGTTCCGGGGATCGTCGATGTCCCGCTTGAAGGCGGCCCCCAGGACCAGGATTCTGGCGCCCAAGAGCGGCTTCCCCCGTCGGTTGAGGGCCTCGGCAATCCGGTTCACCGTGAAGAACGGCATACTGGAATTGACCTCGGCCGCCAGCTCGATGAACTTGGTGTAGAAATCGTACTCCCGCGCCTTCCAGGACAGGTAGTAGGGGTCCACGGGGATGCAATGACCGCCCACCCCGGGGCCCGGATAGAAGGGCATGAAGCCGAAGGGCTTGGTGGAGGCGGCGTCGATCACCTCCCAGATGTCAATGCCCATCCGCTCACACAGCTTGGTCAGTTCGTTCACCAGCGCGATGTTCACGCTCCGGAAGATGTTCTCCAGGAGCTTGCACATCTCGGCCACCTTGGGGCCCGAGACCCGGTGGATCTGCTCGGGCGGGACGAGGAGAGCGAACAGCGCGCAGGCGGCCTCGCCGGAGGCCGCGTCAATGCCTCCCACGACCTTGGGCGTATTGTGGGCGCCGAACTGCTTGTTGCCCGGGTCGATCCGCTCCGGCGAGAAGGCGAGGAGGAAATCGCGCCCCGCCCGGCGCCCGCCCGCCTCCAGTATGGGGCGGACCAGTTCCTCGGTGGTGCCGGGGTAGGTGGTGGACTGCAGGACCACGAGGGCCCCCCGGACGACGTGGGGCGCCAGGGATCGGCAGGCCGCCTCGATGTAGGAGAGGTCCGGCGCCTTCATCCGGGTGAAAGGGGTGGGCACGCAGATCACCATGGCATCCGCCTGGGCGCAGTCAGGGTAGACGGTGCTGGCGGACAGGCGCCCGGCCTGCACCAGAGGGGCCAGGTCTCTGCTGGGGACGTCCGGGATGTGACTCTCGCCTCGATTAATGGCCTGCACGCGCTTGCCGTCCACGTCGATCCCGAGCACCCGCACGCCGGCCCGCGCAAATTCTACCGCCAGCGGCAGGCCCACATACCCCAGGCCGATGACGGCCACCGTCACGCGCTTGGTCCGAGCCTTCTCCAGGAAACCGGCGCGCGAGCCGCTCATGCACTCACTCCCGTCCACACGGCTGCTGCCGTGTAACGTTTGACGCGGAGCGTGTCACGTCACCCGAGACACGTTCCACGCAGGTCAGCGGGCAAAATGTTCCCGACACCACACGATGGTCTTCTTGAGGCCGGCCTCAAGATCCACCCGGGGAGTAAAGCCGAGGCGGCGTTTGGCCTTGTCCGCCGACGGCACCCGCCGCCGCGTGTCCTCGAACCCCTCGCCGTAGTAGGCCTCGTAGGGATCGAACCGCACGGGCGATTTGGACCGGGCGAGGCGCTTGATGGTCTCCGCCAGCCCCAGGATGCTGGTTTCGCTGGTGCTGCCGATGTTGAAGACCTCGCCGACGGCCTCCTTCGCCTCGCCGGCCAGCAGGGTGCCGGCCACCGTATCCTCGATATAGGTGAAGCAGCGGGTCTGTTTCCCGTCACCATGCACCGTGATCGGATCACCTCGCAGGGCCTGCCGGATGAAGTTGGCCACGACACTGCCGTAGCCCCGCTCGTCCAGCCGCGGGCCGTAGGAGTTGAAGTACCGCACGATGGAGATCGGGAGGCCCTTGGCCGCATAGGCGAAGGCGAAGTGCTCGTCGATGGCCTTGGACATGGAGTAGGACCAGCGGGCCACCCCGGTGGACCCCAATACCCGGTCGTCGTCCTCCCGGAAGGGGACGTGGCTTGCCTTCCCGTAGATCTCCGAGCTGGAAGCCAGGACCAGTCGCTTCCAGTACTTGAAGGCCAGGCCCAGGACGACCTCCGTCCCGCGCACGTTCGTGTTGATGGCTGCCAGGGGATCGTGCAGGATGTTCCGCACGCCCACCGCAGCGGCGAGGTGGAAGACGAGATCCATGGAGGGGATGAAGCGCTCCAGCAGGGGCTCGTTCAGGATGGAGTCATTGATGAAGTGGAAGGCGGGGTGGCCAAGGAGGTGCCGGACGTTCTCGATCCGCCCGGTGGAGAGGTTGTCAATGACCAGGACCTCGTCGCCGCGCTTGATCAGGGCGTCAACGAGATGCGAGCCGATGTACCCGGCGCCACCCGTGACGAGGACCCTCACCTGTGACCTCCTCTCAGCACCTCAATGAAAAACAGACCTGTCTGCGTGCAACGCACAGGCAGGCAACCGATCCGCCGCTGGCGGAACAACCGACCAATTGTCGTTCCCGGTTTTTCGATGTCGGTTGCCGGTTTGAAATTTTTCATTGCTTTTGCTTGTCGGCCATCAGGCTTGTGTAGAGCGCTTCCATCTTATGGATCAGTCCCTTCACGTCATGGCGGCTCAGGGCGTAAGGCCTGGCCGCGGCCGCCAGGCGTCCCGCCAGTGCGGGATCCGCCAGCAACCCCTGGACGGCCTGCGCCAGGGCTGGAGGGTCGTCGGGAGGGACCAGCCAGCCGGTCTCTCCCTGAACGACGAGGTCGCCCACCCCACCCACGTCCGTCGACACCACCGGGATGCCGGCGGCCATGGCCTCGATGAGGGCCACCGGTGTCCCCTCGTTCCTGGAGCAACAGATTACCACGTCTAGCTCGCCCAGAACAGCCTGGAGATCGGTCCGCCAGCCCAGGAAATGGATGCGGGACGCCAACCCCAGCCGGTGAGCCAATCGCCGGAGCGGTTCGCGCCGCTCCCCATCCCCCACGACGACCAGGTGGGGGGCCCGGCTCCCGCCCTCCAGGAGGGCCAGGGCCCGAAAGAGCGTGGGGTGATCCTTGATCGGGACCAGGCGCCCCACGATTCCCAGGACCGGGGCGCCGGGCGGAATGGCGAGCGCGGCGCGGAGACCGGCCTGACCAGGGGACACACGGAGGAAGGGATCCAGCTCCAGCCCAAGGGGGATCATCTGGACCTGCTCCGGCCGGCCGATCCCCATGCCCAGGAGGGCCTGGTGAAGCCGGGGGCTCAGCGTGATGATGCGGTCCGTGATGCGAGCCAGCGCCCGTTCGATCTGCAAGAACAGCCGGGTGACCCCGGGGGAAAAGTACCCCTCCAGGACGTGCCCGTGAAATGTGTGGACGATGGCCGGGACGCCCGCCAGGCGGGCCGCCACCCGGCCCAGGGCGCCCGCCTTGGCGGTGTGGGTATGCACCAGATCCGGTCGCAGGCGCCGGAAGGCGCGCACGAGTTTCCCGAGGGCCACCACGTCGCGCCCGGGGTGGATGGCGGGGCCCAACTCGGAGATGACGACAGGCTCCAGGTCCCGGGCCCGGGCCGCAGAGGAAAAGTCTCCCTCGTCCTTTCCGACGACCCCCGTGATGAGGGTGCTCAGGAACCGCATCCGGTCCAGCCCGGCCGTGAGCAGGACGACGTGCTGGGCCGGCCCGCCCATGTTCAAGCGGGCAATCACCCGGGCGACCCGAATGGGCCGCCCCAGTGGCGTGGGAGGGGCCGATACCGCAGGCGCTTGCGCTGGCGTCGTCAGCATTCCACGCCTCCCTCAGGCTCCCGGGCCCGCAGGGCACGGATCCTCAGCACTCGTGCTCTTTGAACCAGTCGGCCGTGCGGTGCAGCCCCTCCTGGACGTCCACGCTGGGCCGGTAGCCCAGGACATCCTCCGCCTTCCGGATGGAGGCGTAGGAGTGGCGGATGTCGGCCGGCCGGGCGGGCTCATGGATCGGCGAAAGGGTGGTCCCCAGCAGCCGGTTGAGCCACGCCGCCAACTGGTTCAGCGTGCTGGCTCGCCCGCCGGCGATGTTGAAGACCTCGCCGATCCCCCGGGGGGCCTCCGCCGCCAGCAGGTTTGCCGCGACCACGTTCTCCACGGGGGTGAAGTCCCGGGACTGCTCCCCGTCCCCGAAGATGATGGGCCGTTTCCCCGCCATCATCCGCCGCAGGAACCGGGGGATGACCGCCGCATATTCCGAATCCGGGTGCTGCCGGGGGCCGAAGACGTTGAAGTACCGCAGGCTCACCGTCTCGAGACCGTACACCTGGGAGAAGACGCGGCAATAGAACTCCGCCGCGAGCTTCGACACCCCGTAGGGAGCCTTGGGCGCCGGAGGCAGATCCTCGGTCTTGGGCAGCGCCGAGGCATCCCCGTATACCGAGGAGGAGGAAGCGTACACCACCCGCCGGGTCCCCGCGGCCCGCGCCGCCTCCAGGAGGATCAGGGTGCCGGCCACGTTCACGGCGTTGGTCGGGCCGGGCTCCTGGATGGAGCGCGGGTTGCTGTTGAGCGCCGCCTGGTGCAGGACGACCTCGATCCCGCGGACGGCCGTGGCGACGAGACCGGGATCACACAGGTCGCCCCGCACGATCTCGATCCGGTCCTCGATCCCGCGCAGATTCTGAAGCCGCCCCGTGGAGAAATCATCCAGGATGCGGACCGACTCGCCCCGGGCCACGAGGGCGTGGGCCAGGTTCGCCCCGATGAATCCGGCCCCACCCGTGATCAGATAACGCGGCATGTCGTCACCTCGCCGGTGAGGCGGCCCGGTCAGCGGTGCGGCGCCGGTCCGCCAGCTCCCCGTCGCCGTCCACGTAGGTTCGATGCCAGAGCTCCAGCATCAGGAGGTTCCAGAGCAGGTAGTGCCAGTTGGCGGTTCCCCGGGTGTGCTCGTCCAGGAGGCGCTGCAGGATCTCCGGCCGGAAATACCCCCGGGCCAGGCAGCGCGGGCCGAGCAGGGTGTCATAGGCCAGCTCCCGCAGCTCGTGGCGGAACCAATGGTCAATGGGCACGCCGAAGCCCATCTTGGGCCGGTGGAGGATTCCCTCGGGCAGGAGGCCCGCGAGGGCACGCTTCAGGATGTACTTCTTCACCCGTCCCCGGACCTTGAGATCCGAGGGAATCGTGGCGGCGAACTCCATGAACTCGTGGTCCAGGAAGGGGGAGCGGGCCTCCAGGGAATGGGCCATGCTGGCGATGTCCACCTTGACCAGCAGATCGTCGGGCAAATACAGGGCCGCATCCACGCCCAGGGTGGCGTCGAGGAAGTCGGCCCCGTCGCTTTGCCGATAGGCGGTCAGGAGGACGTCCAAGGCATCGTCCTGCCCCCAGGCGGCGCGGAACTCGGGGCGGCAGAGCTCCTCCTTTCGATCGCCATAGAAATGGCAGAACCAGCGCGCGTACCGGCGCTCCGGCTGTTCCGTCAGCCCTTCCAGGAAGCGACGCCCGCGGGAGCGGAGGCTCCTGCGGCCCCCGGGGGACGGCCAGAGGGCCAGCCCCCACCGGATTCCCTGTCGCAAGAGTCCCGCAGCGGGCCAGCGATCGAAGGAGAGGGCCAGGAGGCTCGCCACGTACCGGTCGTAGCCGCCGAAGTTCTCGTCGCCGGCGTCCCCGTTCAGGGCCACGGTCACGTACTGCCGGGTCATCTGAGCCACGTAGTAGGTGGGCACCGCGGAGGAGTCCCCGAAGGGCTCGTCATAGTGCCACGCGAGCTTCGGCAGGATGGCCACGGCGTCGGGCCGCACCACCAGCTCGTGGTGATCGGTGGCATACCGCTCGGCCACGAGGCGGGCGTAGCGCAACTCGTCGTACTCCGGCTCCTCGAAACCGATGGAGAACGTCTTGACCACGCCACCGGAGGCGCGACTCATCAGGGCCACGACCAGGCTGGAATCGATCCCGCCGCTCAGGAAAGCCCCCAGGGGAACGTCGCTCACCAAGCGGAGGCGGACGGCCTCCTCCAGGCGGGCCAGGATCTCCCGGCACCACTCCTCCTCGGTGTGCTCCCGTTTCCGGTCGCGGCGAAGGCGCCAGTACCGGACGACCTCCAGCGTCCCGTCGCCTGCCTGTGCCGCGGCAGACAGGCGCCACAGCAGGTAGTGGGCCGGCGGGAGCTTGCGCACCCCCTGGAAGGCCGAGCCGGGGCTGGGCACGTAGCCATAGGTCAGATAGTGGGAGATCCCGGCCGGGTCCGGGCGCGCGTCCACGGCGGGGTCCTGGAGGATGGCCTTGACCTCCGACGCGAAACGGAGGGCCTCGCCGTCCCGCTGGTAGCAGAGGGGCTTCTTCCCCAGCCGGTCGCGGGCCAGGAAAAGCTGCCGGCGGGGCCCATCCCAGATGGCGAAGGCGAACATTCCCCGCAGGTATTGGAGGCACTGGACCCCGTGTTCCTCGTACAGGTGCAGGAGCACCTCGGTGTCGGTCTGCGAGCGGAACCGGTGGCCCCGTCCCGCAAGGCGGGAGCGGAGCTCCTGAAAGTTGTAGATCTCGCCGTTGAAGACGATCCAGACGGTCCCGTCCTCGTTGGCCATGGGCTGATGACCGGCGGGGCTCAGGTCAATGATGCTGAGCCGCCGGTGCGCCAGCCCGATGGGCCCCTGGCAATAAATCCCGGCATCGTCCGGGCCGCGGTGGGCCTGGGCCGCGTTCATGCGCTCCAGGACCTCGCGCTCCACGGGCCGGGTCGGATCGAAATACAGCTTGCCGCCGATGCCGCACATGTCAGTTCACTTCAGGACCACCCATTGGTCCAGCACCAGGGCGTCCATGTCGCTCGCCCGGAACGTCCGCTGGGCGTCCGCCGGGGTGTTCACGATCGGCTCCCCCTTGAGGTTGAAGGATGTATTGAGGAGGACCGGCACGCCGGTGGCGTCGGCGAAGCGTTCCAGGAGCCGGTGGTACCGCGGGTTCGTCGCGCGCCGGACGATCTGGAGGCGTCCTGTGCCGTCGGCATGGGTGACGGCCGGAAGCAGGTCGGGGCGACGCACCGGGACCACGTACAGCATGAAGCGCGCGGGAAAATGGCGGGCGACCTCTTGGAGGGCGAAGAAGTCCCCCGCCTTCTCCTCCAGCACCGAGGGGGCGAAGGGGCGAAACGGCTCCCGGAACTTGATCTTGGTGTTGACGATGTCCTTCATCTCCGCCCGGCGCGGGTCGGCCAGAATCGAACGGTGTCCCAGGGCACGCGGCCCCCATTCGAAGCGACCTTGGAGCCAGCCCACAACCTTGCCCTGGGCGAGGAGATCCACCACCCGCTCGAGGAGTCGGTCCTCGTCGTCAAGGTGCTCGGCACCAAGCCCGTTCCGCGCGAGAAAGTCGGCGATGGGCGCCCCGTCGTGATCTTCCCCCCAGGCGGCGTGCTCCAGGATGAAGCGACGGGGCTGCCCGAGCAGGACGTGGTGGGCATACAGGGCTGCCCCCAAGGCCCCGCCGGCGTCCCCGGCGGCCGGCTGGACATAGATCTCCTCGAACGGGGTCTCGGTCAGGATCCGGAAGTTGGCCACGCTGTTCAGGGCCACGCCCCCCGCCAGACACAGGCGCCGCAGGCCGGTCCTTGCGTGCAGGTGCCTGGCCATGCGGAGGAGGATGTCCTCCGTCACAGCCTGAATGCTGGCGGCCACATCGGCGTAGTACTGATTCCTCTCGATCTCGCCCCGGGTGGGCGGCGCCGGGTCATCGTAGCGGCTGGTGCGATCGGTGAGGAAGCGCGCCTTCGGGTCCCGGGGGGCGCCGAACAGGCCTTCGAGCTTCCGGCTGAAGGTGCGCTGGGTGTGGTGCGGAAAGGTGAAGTAGGAGAGGTCGAGGTGCAGGCTGCCGTCCTCGTAGACCTGAACCACGCGCCGGACCTCATTCATGTACTTGGGCTCCCCATACGGGGCCATGCCCATGACCTTGTACTCCCCCTCGTTCACCTCGAAGCCGAGAAAGGCGGTGAAGGCGGAGTAGAGGAGGCCCAGGGAGTGGGGGAAGCGCAGCTCGGCGTCCAGGGCAATCCGGTTCTCCCCCTCCCCGTTCCAGGCGGCGGTGCCGGAGCCCATGGCCGCCGTGGTCCATTCGCCCACGCCATCCACGGTAAGCAGGGCGGCCTCGGCATAGGGCGAGCAGAACAGGGCGCTGGCGGCATGCGACAGGTGATGCTCGACGAAGAGGATCCGATCCTGGGCGACGCCCACCCGCTCCGCGATGTGGTGTTTCAGCCAGAGCTTGTCGCCCAGCCAGGCAAGCATCGCCTCGCGGAACAGGACAACCGACCGGGGGACGGTGGCCACGAGGGTCGTCAGGAGGCGCTCGAACTTCAGGAACGGCTTCTCGTAGAAGACCACGTAGTCGAGATCGGCGGCCGTGCACTTGGCCCGGCGGAGGCAGAAGGCCACGGCCTGCGCGGGAAAGCCCGGGTCATGCTTGCGCCGGCTGAACCGCTCCTCCTGGGCGGCGGCCACCAGCACCCCGTCCTCCAGCAGGGCGGCGGCGGCGTCGTGGTAATAACAGCTCACCCCCAGGATCCGCATCACTGCCTCCGGGATTCGTCCAACGTGGCGGGCGCCGGCTGCCGGGCCACCCAGTTGCTGACGGCGGGCCGCCGCCGTCGCAGGGGATCGGCCAGCAGCCGGAGGACGAGCCCCACGGGCAGGATCAGCACGGCGTAGAGCAGCGTGAGCACGACGCGGCCCTGAAATTCGCCGATGCGCCTGGCCAGCCGCTTCCAGGCCGCCCAGATCCGGTGAAGTGAGAGGATGAGAGGGTGAGAATGTGAGAGGGTCATGCGAGCCATCCGACCGTCCCAAGCAGCAGCGCGATGCATGTCACTACCGCGGCCGCCTTGCGACGCACCGAGGCGATCAGTCCATTCAGCAGTCGGTCAACCTCGGAGAGGCTCAAGGCAAGTCGTGCCAGCTCTTCCTCACCGATGTAACCCAGACGCTGTGCGATGATCAGTTGCGTGTCCAATTCGCTGAGGGATCCTCGAGCGATGTGGAGGGCATTGACGAAGCCCCGATTGGATCCTCGCGCGGCGCCCTCGGCGATGTTCGAGGGGACGCTGATGGCCGCCCTTTGCATTTGGCCTGCCAACCCAAACCGTTCGTCCGAGGGAAATCTGCGCGTCGTGTCATAGATCGCCACCACAAGGTCAACGGCTTTCCGCCACGCTTCCAGCTTCTTGTGCGGTTTCTCCGCCATCGGTCCCCTCCTCTCACCTTCTCACTTTCTCACTTCTCACCTTTCACTGCTCTAAAACAGCGTGTAGATGAACGGGGCCAGGGCGCTCCCCTGGGTGAAGACGAGGAGGAGCCCGAAGAGCGCCAGGATGGTGACCATGGGGATCATCCACCAGAGTTTGCGGCGCCACAGATAGGCCAGCAGTTCCCCGACAATCGTGAAGCGAGCCTGCGCCCTTCGTATCCCCTTCATCTCCCGTTCCGTTCCTTCGCATGCGCCACGCGGCCGGTTCTCTCGGACCCGGCTGCATCCGCCCGAAGGCGCTGCGAGGGCATGGCCCGCGGGTCCGAGGTGTGACGGGTAGCCTCGAGCCGGCCTGCCGTTGTTTGGGAGCGTCGGTATGGCCTCAATTCGGGCAAGTCTTTCAGCACCTCGGCGATCTCGTGAGCGAAGACCCGGTTGGCCTTCTCGTTGGGATGACCTTCCCAGGGGCTGACGCTCCAATCAGTCCTCCCGTCGTTGCGCCGGATATATTTGCCGGGAACGACTCGCATCCCGGCGTCCCGCAAGTGCTTCTCGGCGGCCTGAATGATCTCGTAACGCTTCCCCTTCGTCGTGGGGAACTGATCCAGGACCATGGCGACCACGGGCGGGAGGCCCTCCGACCGGACATGGGCGTTCATGGCCTTGACATCCCGGGCGAAGCGCGTCTGATAGCCGCCGAAGTCCCGCAAGATATCGGTGAGGAAATCCACGCGAAGGCCCCAGCGCATGAGCAGGGCGTCATACTGCTTCTCCAGCAGCTTCCCGGTGAGGGTGGTCCTGATGAAATGCTCCTTGTAGGGCAGGGGGACCTCATACGCCCGGTTGCTGGCATACTCCCCGACGTTGGATGGCAGGAAATCGTTCAGGCACACTCCGTAAAAGACGAGATCCGGGTGAAGAATGGGCAGGTGCCTCTGAAGAATCTTGTAGACGTCTTCGCTCTGGGCGCGTGCCCTGCCCAGGTTGAGCACCTCGATCCGAAAGAGCCGGCTCAGCTCCCTCTCCAGGACGCTGGGATAGGTGTCTTCCTGGGCAATGCCGTATCCATAGGTGAGGGAATCCCCGAGGGCGATGACCCGGAACGTGCCGGGCCTCTTCCGAGGGAACTCCCCCGTGAGCCGCATATTATCACGGTTGTGGACGTGGAGGATATTGTGCCAGTAGTAGGCGTACTTGGCCCCCTCGATCTCCACTGGCCTCCGTTCCCATGCGGCCGGCATTGCCAGGGTGTTCAAGGCACCCGACCTCTTTGCCGGATCCTGGAGCCTGGACAGGAGTTGGAGGGCCGCCTCGATGAACACGAATGCCATCACGGCCGCTCCGGCGACCAGGGCCAGACGTGTGAATGCCTGCAGCCTGATCCGGCGACCAAGCGCCGATGCCATGAGTTCCCCGGCTTCCTTGGCCATGAGGATTGGGGTGACGACGATCACGGCGGCGAGGAGGTAACTGGCAATTCCCGAGGTGTCTGCCAGAAAGAAGCGGGCATTGGAAAAGACTGCCGCGTAGATCAAGATGGGGAAGAATCGGGTCGTTCGCTTATACCACATCGGTTCGTTGTGTCCGGGCGATTGCCTTGGCTGCGAGGAGTTCCTCGTACAGCGCCTCGGTCTCGCGGATCATGCGGTCCAGGCCAAAGTTCTTGGCGACCCGATCCCGGCCGGCCCGTCCCATCGCGTCAGCCAGCGGACGATCGGCAAGCAACAGGAGGATCGCGTCGGCCAGGGCCTGCGGATCGCGCGGCGGGATTAGCAGGCCCGTCTCACCGTGGATGACGGCCTCGGGAACGCCGCCCACTCGAGTGGCGACGACTGGCTTCCCCGCTGCCATCGCCTCCAGAATCGCATTGGGAAACCCCTCCTCCAGAGACGGGAGGACCACGACATCCATCAGGGCCAGGAGCTGCGGAATGTCTCGGCGAGTCCCGAGGAAGCGCACGTCCTTCTCGAGGCCGAGTTCCCTGGCGAGACCCTCGAGTGCACCTCGACACGGGCCATCCCCGATCAGGAGGAATGTGATGCCGGCTTGACGCTGCCTGATCGCCCGGCAGGCGTGAAGGAAGTCCCGATGCCCCTTGTAGGGAATGAGGTTGGCCACGACACCGACGACCCTGGCCGCCTCGGGGACCCCCAGCGAGGCCCGCAGGGCGGGATCGGCAGTGAGAACGTATGGGGACGGGTCGATTCCGTTGTACACCACCCTGACCTTCGAGGGCTCCACCAGTTCCTGCCGGAGCACATCCTGCTTGACCGCCTCTGCGTTGGCGACGATGAGATCCGTCAGGCGATTGGCGAGTCGCTCCAGGAAAAGGTAGTGGGGCTTGTCGGCCTTGAAGTGCCCGAGGCCCCGCCGGCTGGCGAGAACGATAGGCACACTTGCCAGCTTGGCGGCGTAGGTGCCGAGGATGTAGGCCCAGAAGAGGAAGCCATGAAGGATGTCCGGTTTCTCTTCCCTGAACAGCAGGACGAGCCGCCGAAACCTGAGAATCACCTGGGGAAGATCCCGGAGGATCGTGAGCCCCCGGAAACTGACGATCTCCACTTTCACTCCGTGCTGGGCCAACTCGTCCGCCAGTGGCCCCCGCCTGGAAAGGCAACAGACCACGGGATGAAATCGCGACCGGTCCAGGCCGATCACCAGCCTGATGAGCTGCCTCTCCGATCCCCCGAAATCCAAAGTCCCGATGATGTACACGATCTTCACGGGTCGCATCATTCCGTGGCAGGGAAGCGGCATGTGTCCAGGCGGAACCACGGTCTGCGCGCAGACGCCTGATGGAGGCCGGTTCCCTCGCCTTCCTCGTCCCCGCACCCGTCGCTGAGCAGCCAGTGCTGCCGCTCTGTTCCTCCCACGGCCGGGAGGAAGGAGGCGCTGAGCATGCACACCGCAAGACCCGGCATGGAGTTACCCCTCCCGCGACCGGGTGCCGGCGACAGCGACCGGGAAATCAAGGAGCGTGATATCCACGAAGCCTTCCGACCGGAACCAGCGGTACACCTCGGGGAACGTGTGGAGCGACTGGTACTGCGGCGAATACCAGTCGAAGGTGTCCAAGACCCGCCAGTGCGGGTTGGGGTGGCGGCTGACGGGGAGCAAGGTCCAGAACAGCGGCCCGATCAGCGGCGGTCGGCAGAGATGATGCCACGGGATCGCTATGTGGCAGAGCACGTGGAGGAGTCGGCGTGGCATCCGGACTGTGACCCGCCGATACAGCCGGGCGAAACGCTGCCACGACCCCATGGGTCCGTACACCCACACGCACAGTCGCCCGCCGGGCCGGACGAAGGGGACGAGATTCCGGAACGCCTTCTCGCAGTCCGGTGTGTGGTGGAGGACCCCAAGGCTGTACACGATATCGAACGTCCCTGGGCGGAAAGGCAGGTGGAGCAGATCCGCCTGGAGGATGCGGACATTGTCCCGCCCGACTAGGTTGGCGTGAGCGGCCTCGACGGCCAGGCTCAGATCGATCCCCACCACCTGCCCACCCCAGCGACTGACGACGTCGGCGAACCGGCCCATTCCGCACCCCACGTCGAGGACGAGGCGGCCCGCAACCTCCTCCGGGCGGAGCCCGGTCTTTGCCCGAAACGTCTCCTCCGATTCCCGGCTGGCGGCATCGTCGAGTTGCGTCTTCCGGTGGCGGTTCCACTCGAAGCTGAAGGAGGAGACATAGACATCCGACGCCACGAATCGCGGGACGCCCCGGAAAACGGGAAAACGGCTCCCGCACCCCGGGCAGGTCATCCCATCCCGCCCCCACTCAGTGATGGCCGGCAGGTCGGCGGCGCAATCGGGGCAGGCCAGCACCCCCGCGAGATCAAGTGACATCTCGCATCTCCTGGTACAGCGTCTCGTACGGCGTCACCATGGTGCCACGGGAGCGGCGGTCGGCGACGCGCCATTCGATGAGCCCACCCTCTCGCTCGACCGGCAGACGGAAAGATGGCCACGGGATACCATCGGTCGTGGGTTCTCGCGCACGTCAAGTGTGCACACACCGCATGCCCGTGTGGAGTGTTTCCCGATACACTTGGAGCGTCCGATCCACCATTGTCTCGACACCGAAGTGGCTTGCGACACGCAAGCGGGCTGTCGTCGCCAGCCGGGTGGCCAGGTCCGGATCCCGAAGCACGCACGCGACGGCAGCCGCTAGGGCCGCGGGATCTTCCGGGGGAACAAGGAGCCCATCTACGCCGTCTCGAACCGCGTCCGTATTCCCTGACACCGCAGTTGCGACTACCGGTAGACCCGCACCCATCGCCTCCAGCAGGGCGAGCGGCAGTCCTTCAAACCTAGACGGGAGAACAAAGACATCGGCCGCGGCGAGATGAGGCCTCACGTCCCCTACCGTTCCCGCGAAGCATACCGCGTCGGCAACCCCCAGTTCGACCGCCAGTGCGGCGAGGCGAGACTGCTCCGGCCCCTCGCCGAGGAGGGTAAGCGCGACCGGCCCCACTGCCGCCTGAAGAACCGGCAGCGCGCGAAGCAGAACGTCCAGTCCTTTCTGTCTCACCAACCGGGCAAGACAGATCAGTCGCGGCGTTCCCTCGTGCCATGGGGAGCGTGGCACGGATGCAAAACGCGAACATTCGATCCCGTTCGGCACCACAAAACAGCGCGCCGGCGAGATCCCCAGTCCGATCAGCTCCTCGCGCCCGCAAGGTGTCAGCGTGATGAAGGCGTCTGCTCGGCGCAGCACCAGAGCCGTGAGGCGCTCAAGAGCGCGTCTCCGCCAGCGATCCGGAAAAGGCCAGAGCCGGAGGGCCCGAAATCGGTCGATATCCCCCCCCGGACCCGGGACGACTATCCGAACTACCAGGCGCGGCTTCAATAACCGCTTGAGCAGGGCCGCGACCACCGTTTCCCAATAGAGGTAGGTCGTCTGGACGATATCGAAGGCTCTCCGCCGCCGCAGCAAGAACAGCGCCACCGACGCGGCGTAGGTCGGGCCGACCAGCGGCTTGTGCCGGAGAGAGCGAATCGCCCGCTCGACCCGAAGCCCCTGCACGGTCTCCCGGCGCGGTGCACCGGGCACCGGCTGGGTGAGAACGCAGACCTCGTGGCCACACGCAACTAATGCCTTGCCAAGGAGTTCAGCGTGCCGCTCCTCCCCCCCTATGGTGGGCGGGAACTGTCCCGCCACCAGGCAGATTCTTAAGAGCTCCTTCTCCCTAGGCGTGATAGCAGGCCTTCCCATCACGACGCCCGCCCCGCCAAGTGAGCCAGGCGTCTCCGCCTCGCGGCTGCAGCCTGCTTCGCCAGGTAAAGCCACGCCGCGAACCAGATTCGTCTCCGGATCCCCGGGGGGACCGCAGGGAAGGGAGCTTGCTGCGCCAGATCGGTGTACAGCGCCTGGACCTTCGCCGCCGTCGCTTCTAGAGACAGCCCTCCCGCTGCGATTGCCTCCTGGGCGCGCGCGCCCAACCGGGTGGTGGCCGCCGGATCGGCGAGGCAGGCGAGAGCAGCCTCGGCGAGGGCTGTCGGATCACCCGGTGGAATCAGATACCCAGTGCGCCCGTCCTCGAGGAGCTCCGGGATGTCCCCCACCCGGGTCGCCACGATCGGGCGACCCGCCGCCATGCCTTCCACCAGAATCTTCGGCACACTCTCGAAGCGGAGAGATGGAATCGCCAGAATATCCAGTGCAGCCAGGACGTCGCCGAGGTCGGTGCGCGTCCCCGCAAAACGGACCCGGTCCGAAATCCGTAGTTCCATCGCAAGAGCCTCCAGGGCCGAGCGGTCGGCCCCGTCGCCCACCAGGACAAAGATCGTTGCTGGGCGATCGTGGAGAATTCGCGGGGCAGCTTTCAAGAGGATTGATTGTCCTTTGTGCGCATCCTGCAGCCGCGCCACTATCCCGATGGCCACCTGGTCCGTCGAGATTCCCAGCGAGGTCCGCGTCTCTGCCCGCGGCCTCCGTGGGAGGAGATCCTCCACCTCGATCCCGTCATAGACCGTCCGAGTTCTCTCCGGCACCAGTCGCTGCTGCCGAATGGCGAACTGCCGCGCCCCCTCGCCGTCGGCGATAGCTAGGTGGACGATCGGGGCCTGAGTTCGGTCCAGCAGGATTTCTGACCAACCCTTCCAGGTATCCCAAGCTTGAATGGCGATTATCCGGCCCGCCGATGTCCCCTCCAAGGCCGCCAGGACGCCCCACCAAACGGCTGGGTACCCGAAGCTCTGCACCAGATCCGGACGCCGCGCCCGGAGCATCGCCCGGAGCCCTCCCAACTCCATCGGAAAGTTCCGCACGCGATAGGTCCAGGGGAGCGTGATCACCGGGATGCCTCGCGCCTGGTAGGCCGTTTCCAGCGGACCGCCGGCAGCGAGGAGGATCACCTCCACCGAGAGGCCCTGCGTCTGGAGCGCTCCGGCCAGCTGGAGAACATTCCGTTGGGTCCCGCCCATTTGTGCCGAGCCGGCCACGAACACGACGCGCATTATCGCCTCGGCAGGTGTGCTCTGGCGAAGCCGACGCTTCTCGCCAGGAATCGCCCGGTCCAGAGGAAGGCAGGTACCAGCTGTGGGATGCGGAGCATCGTCCCCCAAACCGCGAGGGCGGCCGATCGGTGAAGTTGCCACGCCAGCGTCGCCTCTGCCCGGGCGGCCACAGTGTCCCCCCGGGCAGCGAGCCCCCGAGAAATCTCCCACCGCACCTCCGCCAGGCGGATTGCCGCCCGCTCCCCCAACCGCTCCCGGAACTCTGGCCGGGCAGCCAGCACCCGTTCCGTGGACGCCAGAACCGCCCGCCGGAGTGCCACCTCGTCCCAGCTCTTCCGGCCGGCGTGCCACCGATGACGTCCTGTGGGTACATCCAGACAGACGGCCTTCCAGTCCAACGCCACGCGAAGGAGCAGGTCCGTGTCCTCGTTGTGCCGCAGACTTTCGTCGAATCCCCCTGCCTGCTCCACCGCTGCCCGCCGGAGCAGGACGGAATCAAACCCGATCCGAGTCGTAAAGAAGATGCCCTCGGCGACGGAGCCGTCCGGGTCGGGGCGGACGGGGTGGTGCACCTGCTCCCCGGGCAGGTCGGGCCCGAAAGCGATACTGTTCCCGTACACGATCCCGACGTCTGGGTGCGCATCCAGAACCGGAACCTGGAGGCTCAACCTGTCCGGGGGGGCCGCGTCGTCGGAGTCCACGAACGCAAGGTACTGCCCCCGCGCCACGCCGACCCCGGCGTTCCGCGCCGCGGCGCATCCCCGATTCGCCGTCCGCACGGTTCGGATGGCGTCCCCGTATCTCGCTAGGACCTCGGGCGTCTCGTCGGTGGAACCGTCATCCACCACGATCACCTCGCGCGCCGGGTAGGTCTGGTTCAGAGCGCTCTCGATCGCCTCCCGCACGAGGGCAGCGCGGTTGTGGGTCGGAATGATCACGCTGACCAGCGTCGCCACGGCTCAGGTCCCCGAACCGCCGTGCCGTTTGCCTCGGGCTGCCACAAACACATGGGAGCCCTGCGTGGCCCGACCGACCACCACCTCGGCGAATGCGGGTCTGAGAAGTGTCAAGAGGTCTGGTACGTCCAACAGGGTCACCTTGGGGCTGTCGGCGGGCGCGGGCCGTCCCGGCGCAGACGGGCCGCGCCACCAGCGGCCGAGCCGTTCGCGCCATCCGGGCGCCGTCACGTACTGCTCCACGCACAGGGCTCCCCCCGGCTTAAGCACCCGGAGGATCTCCGCCAGCGTGCCAGGCGGCGATTGGCAGTGATCCAGCGTCTCCAGCGTCAGGACGAGGTCAAAGGCCGCCTCCCGGAATGGCAGTCGCTCCCCCACGCCCCGGACCATCGGAGGCCCTCCGGGCGACGGAAGAGGCAGAGGGTCCACACCTACGTACCGGCACTCGGGCCCAAGGGCCGCGGTGATGTCGGCACTCCCACAGCCCACGTCCAGGAGGGTCCCCCGCGCCCTGGCCAACTGGCAGTGGGCCACAAACTCGGCCTGGACCCCGCGGACTACACGCTGGTACATTTGCGAGGTCTCCCCTCCGTTCCACGTCCGCCGGCGCCATTCCAGCAGCCGGTCGAGAGCCCCGGCCCACGTTTGCCACGCAGGGTCCGGCGGCGTCCCTGCGGCCAGCTCCGCCGGCAGCAGTTCCGGGACACCGTCTGCCACGGCGAATTGTCGGCCACACTGGCTACAGGTGAGGGTGGCACCAGCCTCCCCTAGTGGCGCCCGGCAATCCGGACAGACCAGGAGATCCAGGAGGTACGCGGGCACGCTCACCGCTTTCCCCCCGCGAGTGAAAGCTGGGTTGCCCTCTCCCAGAGGTGCAAACACTTGAACACCGCCCGCGCCGGCAGATCCCCCATTGCGAAGACCATCGAGAACATCCACGCTCTCACGCGCCAGGTGCCGGAGCCCAGGATAGCCCGCCCCGCCCGGAAGGCCTCGCGCGCTTCCGCTAGCCTCCCCTCGCCCAGAAGGACACGACCAAGCCCATGATGCAGCTCCCCCAGTCGGCGCGGAAGCCTCCCCCCCAGCCTGGCGGCGAACCCCGGATCCGTCGCAGCTCGGCAAGCGCTGGCGAGCAGGGCCAGGTACAGGGCCGGCCGATCGCTACTCTTTCGTCCCGGGTGCTGCCGCACCCACACGGTGGGGGCCGGGACGTAGCGGACGGGGAACCGCATCGCCATCCGGAGCAGCAAGTCGCTGTCCTCGTTGTGCGAGAGCGTCTCGTCGAAACCACCCACGGCGTGAATCGCCCGTGCCCGGATCAACGTGGCAGGCATGTAGACGTATGGCCGCTCGAAGAATGTCTCGGCAAAACCCACCTCGACGGGAACCCCGCTCATCGCGGGCGCTGGCTCCAGCGGGCGACCGTCCGCCCCCATATACCGCCCGTCGCTGTAGGCGAAGCCGACCAATGGGTCTGCCTTCAGCACCGGAAGGAGGAGTGCTACGTGCTCGGGATCGAGCCGATCGTCGGAATCCAGAAAGACAAGGTACTCGCCCCGGGCCAACGCGCCGCCGGCATTCCGTGCGCAGGCGCACCCACGCTGTGCCTGGCGGAGCACTCGGATCCGTCCCTCGAATCGTGCCAAGACCTTCGGCGTCTCGTCGGTGGAACCGTCGTCCACCACGATCACCTCGCACCCTGAATGGGTCTGAGCCAGGGCGCTCTCCACGGCTTCGCCCAGAAGGGGGGCGCGGTTCCACGTGGGGATGATGACACTGACGTCAGGTTCGCTCATCCCGATCCTCTGATCCCTGCCAGCCCGAAGTAGATCTCCTCGAGCCGCCGAGCCTCGGCCCGGATGTCGTGCGCCTCGGCGACGTGCCCGCGTCCTGCCCGTCCCATCTCCGCCCAGCGTTCCGGCTCGCGGCAGAGGGCGGCCAGATGGTCCGCCAGCGCCTCCCAGTCCCCCTCGGGCGCAAGCAGGGCGCTCTTCCCCTCGGCGACCACGTCCGGGATGTCGGCGTGCCGAGTGGAGAGGACCGGCAGGCCGGACGCCTGCGCCTCGAGCAGGATCGTCGGTGCCCCCCCCTCGGTATCGCCGTCGGCCGCGGTGCGGCTGGGTTGGATCAAGAGGTCGGCCGACTCCAACTCGCGCAGGACATCCGCATACGGGCGCATGCCGAGCAGCTGGACCACCCGCTCCAGCCGTAACTCTTGGATCGTCCGCTCCACCTCGTCCCGGAGCTCCCCGTCCCCCACGATCCGGAACGCGAGGTCCACGCCCCGATCCCGCGCCGCGGCTGCGGCCCGCAGCGCATCCAGCAACCCTTTCTTCTCCGAGAAGCGGGCGCAAAACAGCAGGCGGACCGGCCCCGGATGACCGCGCCGCTCGCGGAAGGGGAGGAGGTCCAGATCGATGGCGATCCGCTGCAGCCGGATCTTCTCCGGCGGGCAGCCGAGGGCTGCCAGCCGCTCTTTCATCCCACGGCCCTCGACCAGGAAGCAATCGCCTCCGGCGAAGAGGTCGGCATAGCGCGCCCGCCATTCCGGGTCCCGGGGCAGCATGGACATGTCGTAGCCGTAGAAGCTGGTGACCATGGGCAGCCCCGTCTGGCGCCGCAGGGGAAGGAGGGCGTGACCCTGGGGGCCGAAGTGCGCATGGAGGAGGACGGCCCCGAGGCGGCGGATCCGCCAGGCGAGGAAGGGCTCCCGCCCCTGCCTCCGTCCCAGACGGTCCCGGATTCCCCACGCCGACCAGCGGAGAGGCGGATAGGTCTCCAGCGTCGGGACGGGAAACTCGTCCAGGTGCTGCACAGCTTGGGCGAAGACGACCGGCCACACGCGGGTGAGATGGGAGAGGTAGCGGTAGATAAAGGTCTCCGACCGCTGCAGGTAAATCGCCCGGAAGTGGGCCACCACCGGCCTCACGCTCATGCTGGCTCTCCGGGGGTGGTCCGGACCAGGTCGCGCAGGATCCCGCGCACTTCGTTGAAATGCTCCCGGAATGCCACTCGCAGGGCGCCGAGGTAGACCGTGGCCCCGAATCCGACGAGCAAGAGCAGCCGGAGCCACGGAGCAAAGTCCGTCACGACCCATCGGGCGATGAGGACGGCCGCCCCCATGAGGGCTCCCGAGACGGCGGCCGGGTGCAGCCCCCGCAGCAGGTCCCGCATGGGCAGCCCGATGACCCGGTTCGTGAGGTGCTGGACCACGGGGAAGGCGAGGGTTGCGTACGCCACGATGCCCCAGGCCACGCCGGCCACCCCGAACCGCGATCCCGCTGCCACGCAGGCCGTGATCCCGGCCAGCCCCCAGACCGCGATTCGAAGCGCAAGTCGCGTGCGCCCTTGGGAAAAAAGGACGACGCCGACGGTTGTCCCGTTGGCGTACAGCAGGCCGGCCGCGCACAAGATCTGCGTCGGGAGGATTGCCCCTGTCCATTGCCCTCCGAAAAGAAGCGGTACCAGCTCCGGCGCTACCAGGGCCAGTCCCAGAAGGAGAGGCACACTCATCAGGGCGACATACGCGTTCAGCTTAACATAGGCTTGCCGCAGGCGTGTCGGGTCATCCTGCATCCGGGAGAACGCCGGGAAAAGCACCCGGGTGACGACAGGCACCAGCTTCGACTGGGGGAGCGTCACCAGCTCGTAGGCCTTTGTGTACACGCCCAAGGCCTCCGCCCCCAGCCACCGCCCGACAAGCAGATAATCCACGTTGGTCCGCAGGTAGTTCAGGATGGTGAACCCGCTCAGGTCCAGCCCGTAGCTCAGAAGGTCGCGGAGAGCCTCCCGCTCCGCCCGCGCTCGCGGTCTCCAGCCGCTCCAGGCCCAGGCCGCTCCCGCGGCCATGAGGCTGCCTGCCACAGGGCCCCAGATCAGGCTCCAGCTCCCCCACCCGTCCAGGGCCAGGACAATCGACACCCCTGCCGCGGTCAGGCCGGCCCCCAGCTCGATCCAGGCCAAGCGGCGAAAGTCCATGGCACGGACCAGGAGCCCGTTTGGAACGGCGGCCGCTGCGGCCAGGAACAGGGTCCCCGCATGCAAGGTCATGAGCCCCGTCACCGCCGGCGCCTGGTAGAAGGCCGCCAACGCCGGAGACAGCAAAGCCACCCCGACCCACAGGACCGTCCCCCACCCCAGCAGCGTCCAGAAGGCCGAGTCCAGATGTGTCTCGGTCAGGGTTTCTCGGTGTACGATGGCGGTTGGAAGCCCCAGGTTGGCCACCGTGGAGACGATCCCCACGGCGACCGTCGCCATCGCGGCAATGCCGAACTGCGCTGGTGTGAGGAGCCGGGCCAGAGTGAGAGAGGTCGCCACCGCGATGAGGTGCAGGCCAACCTGGCTCAGCCCCAACCAGGTCATCCCGAAGAGCGCTTGCCGGCGCAGCGCTCCGTTCCGGGCGGCCGTTCCGGCGGGTAGAGTGGTCATGGCTTCCGGGCGACCACGAGGTACATCCAGGTAAAATCCTGGGTCGGATCCACCTTCCCCAACACGAATGCGGCGGTCTGGATCAGGCTTCCGAGGAGCACAGCGACCGGCCGCAGGCGACGCCCGAGCCATGTCTGGCGGAGAAAGTAGACCATCTCTTGCCCGAAGGTCACCACGAACCCGGACAGGGGCACCATCTCCTGAATCTCGAATCCCGCCTTCGTGAGCAGATATCGGAGACCGTACTCCGTGTATCGGTAGAAGTCCCGCGGTGCCTCGTGGATGTGCCAGAAGAGTGGCGCCGTCAGGATCACCACACCACCCGGGCGCAGGACCCTGTGCATCTCGGCGGCGGCGCGTGCCGGCTCCTCCACATGCTCCAGGACCGCGGTACACAAGACCGTGTCAAAGCTCAAGGCCTCGGCTGGGATCGCATCGGCATGTCCGTACAGGTCAATGGCCGCATGGTCGTGCAGGGTGTCCACGTGATCCAGGCCGATATGCTCCGCCACGAAGGGCGCGAAGATGGCATGGTAGGGCTTCTCGCCACAGCCGACGTCGAGGAGTCTTCCTCGCGCGTACGCCGCGGCCGCCCGGGCGAGGTGCTGGTCCATGATCCGATGGACCAGCCAATTCATCGCAAGCCAGGAGCGGCGCGGGGGGCCTCCCGGGCTCACGTGAATTTCTCCCCTGGCCGAAGGCCCGCCGCTGTGGCGAATGTCCAGCCGTCCATGTACACCCCGCGGAAGAGGACGCGCGTGAGGAATAGCAGTCCCTGGCTCGTGGAGACCCCAGGTCCGTCGGGACCCAGCATCAGGAACGTCCCACCAGTGGCTGCCTTCCAGTCTCCAGGAGGCTGGGTGTCCACTCGAGCCTGGACAACCTCCACCGGCTCGCTGTGAAGAAAGGTGAACGCTCGCCCTGCTCTGACGCGATCCCATAGAGCCCGCGCCGGCGAGCCGGGCCAGTCCAAGCGGCGATCGGCTGCCCTGGGTTCGCGAAAGCTCGTGGCCTCTGCCTCATTCTGAGGGATGCCGCGCTCGCCACGCCCGGCCGCCGACAGGGCGGCCGAGACGACACCGGGGACGACCCGCACGACCTTGGCGTACAGGGCGTAATAGTCGTCATCGTCGGTGATGGCCACAGCCGATTGGGTGAGCACTGGGCCGGCGTCCACCTGGCTGAGCATGATGTGCGCAGTAGCCCCCGTCTCTTTCGCACCCGTAGCGAGGGCCCAGTAGATCGGATTGGCCCCCCGGAGTCGCGGCAGGAGCGAGGGGTGAATATTCAGGGGAAACAGTGTGGCTGAGAGGAGCGGCTCGCGGAAGATCTGTGGGTACGCGCCCGTCAAGAGGAGATCCGCTCTCATGCGTGCAATGCGAGCGGCCAGGGCTGGGTCATTTGCATCGTCGACCACGATCACCTCGATGCCGCGGGACCGACACATGGCCGGGATCTCCGCCGGATCGGGTAGCCCCCAGGCGGCATCCAGAGGATCTTGAGTCGACTCTGGGGGTCTCAAGCGGGCCAGAAGACGCCGGAGCGGATCCAGGCGGGACGGCGCCGACCGCTGCACAGGTGGCCCCTGGCCGTCGGTCAGACGCCCTTCAAACCGAGTCCAGCGTGCTGCTGTGGGCACAACCACGGCTCGGACCTCGTGTCGCTCGGCCAGCGCCGCGAGCAACACAACCCTGCCCAGCCGCGACTGATCCCCGCAGGCGACAATCATACTGAGCGTCCGATCGTCCACGATGGCCCCGCCCTGATCTCACCGCAAGCCGCGAGCCACCGCGGTGACCACGTCTCCCCGGTCATGGCTCACTGCTCCGGGAACGCCGCACAGACCGTACGCTGGACAGCGCAAAGTGCCTCCAGTATCCCGCCTCCGGAAGCATTCACACGATCGCCGGAGTTTATGGGACACCCGTGATGCTCGCAACTCGCTCCCCCGACCTACGCTGCCGACCAGGCGTGAAGCAGAAATAAATGTCATCATCGCTTGCCAGGCCGTATCTTCGGAGGTGGCAGGATCCCAGATCCTGGGCATACCTGTCCACCCTCACGGTGAAGCCCGCTTCCTCGAGCCTGTCCTGGTAGTCCCTGCCATAGATCCGGACATGATCGCTTTGCCCGAAAAGGCGTTCTCGATCCTCGGGCAAGACGACCCTCGGATCCTCAAACGTTTCTCCCCGGTTGGTGTCGATCGGGGACTGGATGATCGCCCAACCCCCGGGCGCAAGGACCCGACATAACTCCCGCATGGCCTTTCGATCGTCAGGGATGTGTTTCAGCACGTGGCAGCAGATGATGCAATCAAAGGAGTCATCCGGCAGGGAAATATTCGTGATGTCTATTTTCAGCTTGGCCAGCGAAGACGAAATATCCGCACTCACGTAGTCGATATTCGGGAGGCGGGTGCACTGTTCCGAGAAGAACCGGATCGGCGCCACGTCAAGGACTCTGAGCCTGTCCGTGAAGAAGTTCGTTCGATCTTTCAGGTATAACCACAGCAGGCGGTGTCGCTCCAGGGATCCGCATCCAGGGCATAGCGCGTTTGGCCGCGGTGTGATGCCGAAAGGCAAGAACTCCCAGAAACGCCCGCCGCAACACGGGCACTTGAGGCGGGAGCCGAAGGATCGCACTGCAAGACACATCTTCCTGGCGAGAGGATGACACCCCTCCGCGAGGAGCCTGTTTACCAGCGTCCGGATATGTCGGGTATAGGGCGCCAGTCTCATCCTTCGTGTGTTTCCTTTGGCGGTACAATCTCGCCCGGACCCGTGTTCTGGCGGGGGCCTGGATCAGGCCTCCAGCACCCGCCGCACGGCCGTAATGACATCCTCCACATCCTCGTCGGTCAGCTTTGCCGACAGCGGCAAGGAGACCGTCCGATCCCCGATGAACTCCGCCGCCGGGAATTGCCCTCGCCTGAAGCCCAAGGTCTTGGCATAATAGCTGTGCAGGTGCAGCGGGGTGAAGTGGATGCCTGTGCCGATATTCTCGGCCTTCAGTCGGACCATGAACTCGTTCCGGCTCATTCCAGCCCGCTCGGTGTCCACCAGGACGGTATACAGGTGGCGGGCGTGGCGGTCGCGAGGGTCGACGGGTGACGGCGTGGTGAGCAGCGGATGGTCCGCCAAGGCCGCATCGTACTGCCGCCAGTGGCGTTCCCGGATGGCCAAGTTCGACTCCAGCCGGGCGAGCTGGTGGATACCCAACGCCGCCTGAAGGTCCGTCATGTTGTACTTGTAGCCGGGGAAGAGGGTGTCGTACGGCTGGAATCCCTCTGCGGAATAGCGCTTCCAGGCGTCCCGGCTGATCCCGTGGAGCGCCTTGATCCGGATCTCCTCGGCCCAGGCCGCATTGTCCGTGGTGAGCATCCCGCCCTCACCGGTCACCAGGTTCTTGGTCACGTAAAAGCTGAAGGCGGTCAGGTCGCCGATGGAGCCGACGGAGCGTCCGCGGTAGCGCGCCTCGACCGCGTGGGCGGCGTCCTCGACGACGGCCACTCCGTGGCGGCGCGCCACCTGCAGGAGCGCATCCATGTCGCAGGGGCGCCCGGCGAGATGGACCGGCAGGATCGCCTTGGTTCTCGGGGTCACGGCGCGAGCCAGAGCCTCCGGGTCGAGGTTCATCGTCCGCGGGTCCACGTCGGCGAAAACCGGCGTGGCCCCCACGTGGACGATCACGTTAGCGGTCGCGCTGAAAGTCAGAGGACTGGTGATGACCTCGTCCCCCGGGCCGATCCCCAGAACCTCTAGCGCCAAGTGCAGGCCTGCCGTACAGGAGTTCAGCGCGACCGCATGGCCGCAGCCGACATAGACACGAAAGTCTTCCTCGAAACGCTGCACCCGTGGTCCAGTGCCCAGCCAGCCGGACCGCAGTGTGGCCACGACCTCTGCGATCTCCTCCTCACCAATGGCCGGACTGCCGAAGATCAGGAACTCGAGCCGGCGGCCTCTATCTCCCATAGGGCCTCAGGTCTGCACTCGCAGGGCCTTCGAAGAGGGGCGGCTCACGTTTCCACCGGGAAACCAAGTGCACCGCCGCAGGGACGAGAATCATTTCCGGGCCCACCGCATCACCTTTTCCACGGCGTGAATGACGTCCGCCACATCCCCATCGCTCATGCCGGGGAAAAGCGGCAGGGTGATGAGATCCTCAAAGGCCGCCTCCGCCGCCGGGCACAGCCCCGGCCCGGTTCCCAGCCGCTCCCGGTAGTACGGGTGCAGGTGGACCGGCTGGTAGTGGACGCTCACCCCGATGTTCTCGGCCCGGAGGGCCTGGAAGATCGTCTCGCGGTCCCGGCGCAGCCGGTCCCGGTTCAGCCGGAGGGGATAGATGTGCCAGGCGTGCCGCGTCCCCGGACGCGTGGGGGCCGGGCGGACCTCCGGCAGAGCGGCGAAGGCCTGCTGGTAGCGGGCCGCGATCTCCTCCCGCCGCTTCAGCCGGGCATCCAGGCGCCGCAACTGGCTGAGGCCCAGGGCGCTCTGCAAGTCGGTCAGGCGGTAGTTCACGCCGAAGCCCACCATCTCCTGCCGCCACGCCCCAGGCGTGGTCGCCTGCCGTTTTCTCACCTCACGATCGATGCCATGGTTGCGGAACCGGCGCAACCGCTCGGCCAGCCCCGCCTCGCTGGTCGTGACCATCCCGCCCTCGCCCGTGGTGATGTGCTTGACCGGGTGGAAACTGAAGGTGGTCAGCTCGCTCAGGCTGCCGATGGGCCGGCCGCCGATCTCGGCCCCCAGGGCATGGGCCGCATCCTCGATGACGAGGAGGTTGCGGGAGCGGGCGGTGGCGTAAATCGCCTCCATGGCGCACGGGAGGCCGGCGAAGTGAACCGGCAGGATGGCCTTCGTCCTCGGGGTGAGGGCCGCCTCCACTGCGGCTGGATTTAGGTTCAATGTCTCGGGGTCCACATCGGCGAAGACCGGGTTGGCACCGCAATACAGGATGCAGTTGGCCGAGGCGAGGAAGGTGAGGGGAGAGGTGATGACCTCGTCCCCCGACTGGATCCCGGCCGCGTGGGCCGCCGCGTGCAGGGCGGCCGTGCCGGAGCTGAACGCCGCGGCGAACCGGGCACCCACGACCTGGGCGAAGGCCTGCTCGAAGCGGGCGACGGTGGGGCCGTTGGTCAGCCAGTCCCCTCGCAAGACCTCCACCACGGCCCGGATGTCGGCCTCGTCCACCTCGTGCCGGCCGTAGGGAAGCATCCGCTCCCGGACCGGCCGTCCACCGAAGAGGGCCGGGCAATCCTCCCCGCCCATTATTCCCACTCTTGCCCTGTAACGAGCAATGTCGAATGTCGAACACGGAATATCGAATGACGAAGGCTGGAGCAGCGCAGCGCTCGGGCCGGCTCTCGTTCGAAATTCGTCATTCGGTGTTCAGCGTTCGATATTTCCAGAAGATTTGAGCCGCTCATCCGGGCACCCCCTGGGTGCCCCTCTGGGTACCCGCCTGGAAGCCCTCGCCGTACTGCGCCCGGTAGTAGTCCCGGTACGCTCCCGACAGGATCTCCTGCCACCACGCCCGCTGGGCGTGGTACCACTCCACCGTCTGGCGGAGCCCTTCGGCGAAGGGGATGCTCGGGGCCCACTCCAGCCTGCGGCGGAGCTTGCTCCACTCCAGGGCATAGCGACGGTCGTGGCCGAGCCGATCCTTCACGTGCCGCAGGAGGGTCTCGGGCCGTCCCGTGATGGCCAGGATCTGCCGGGCGACATCCAGGTTCACCCGTTCCACCCCGCTGCCGATGTTGTACACCTCTCCGGGTTGGCCGAGGAGAAGGACCTGCGCGAGGGCGCGGCAGTGGTCTTCGACGTGCAGCCACTCCCGCACGTACAGGCCGTCGCCGTAGATGGGCAGCGGCTCCCCCCGCAGAGCGTTCACGATCATGAGGGGGATGAATTTCTCCGGGAACTGGTAGGGGCCGTAGTTGTTGCAGGTCCGGGTGATGATGACCGGCAGGCCGTAGGTCACAAAGTAGGCCCGGGCCAACACGTCCGCCCCCGCCTTGCTGGCGGCATACGGGCTGTTGGGGAGCAGGCAGGACTCCTCGCTGAAGGTGCCCGACCCTCCCAGGCTGCCGTAGACCTCATCCGTGGAGATGTGGAGAAAGCGGCGCATTGCGTGCCGGCGGGCCGCATCCAGGAGGACGCGGGTGCCCTGCACATTCGTGCGGATGAAATCGTCCGCCTGCTGGATGGAACGATCCACGTGGGACTCGGCGGCGAAGTGGACGATGACCTCGACCCCGTGGGCGAGCAGGATCTCGCCCACTAGGGCCTCGTCGCAGATGTCGCCGCGAACGAAGACGTGGCGCGGGTCGCCCAGGCGGTCGGCCAGGTTGCGGGGGTTCCCGGCATAGGTCAGCACGTCGAGGTTCACGACCCGGGCGGCCGGATGGCCGGCGAGGATGTGGCGGACGAAGTTGGAGCCGATGAATCCCATGCCACCCGTGACCAGGATTGTGCCCGAGAGTTCGCTCATCCCACCTCCCAAGCCAGGGGCCAGTCGCACGCAGAGACGCAGAGGCCGCAGAGCTTCACGATATGCCTCTTCTCTGCGTGCTCCGCGGCTCTGCGTGAGCCTGCTCTACAGCGAGCGCTTGCATGCCTCCACCACCTCGTCCACCTGGGCGTCCGTCAACTCGGGGTAGATGGGCAGGGAGAGGACCTCCCCGGCCGCCCGCTCCGCCTCGGGGAAATCGCCGGCCCGGTACCCCAGCTCGCGATACATCGGCTGCAGATGGATCGGCAGCGGATAGTAGACCGTTGTTGGGACGCCCAACTCGGCCATCCGTCGCTTCACCCCCTCGCGGTCCGGCAGGCGGATCGTGAACTGGTGGTACACGTGGAGGCAGTCGAGAGGTTCCTCGGGCAGGCCGATCCCCAGGCCGACCAGACCCTCCCGGTAGCGGGCGGCGAGGGCGCGACGGCGCGCGTTCCATTCCGCTAGGAAGCGGAACTTCACTCGCAGGACCGCCGCCTGAATCTCATCCAGGCGGCTGTTGAAGCCCAACTCCTCGTGCACGTACTTCTCTTGCCCGCCGTAGGCGCGCAGGCGGCGGATCCGCTCCTCCAGAACGGGATCATTCGTCGTCGCCAGCCCGCCATCGCCGAAGGCGCCGAGGTTCTTGGTGGGGTAGAAGCTGAAGCATCCCACATCCCCCAGGCTGCCCGCCGGGCGGCCGCGGTACTGCGACCCAATGGCTTGTGCCGCGTCCTCCACCACGCGGAGCCGGTGCTGCCGGGCGAGGGCCAGGAGGGGTTCCATGTCGGCCGGCAGCCCGTACAGGTGCACGGGC
>JACQVO010000240.1 GCA_016209725.1 Candidatus Methylomirabilota bacterium
AACCTACTCGCTTCGGGAAGTGCCTCCTGGCCGCGGAGGAACGAGGAGAAGCTCACAGCGGAAAAGCTGAAGGCCGCGATCAAGAAACCGTGGGTGAGGAGCGGGAAACGCTCGCGCTGGTAGATCCACCACCGGTTCTGCCTGGGGCCGGCCCAGCCTCCGCCCCGGGAGGCGAGCGTTCGTGGCAAATGAGACAGCGGCTTGATCATGGCCCTATGGCACAGCAAGTGGAATGCCGGGAAGATCGAGCGGGGTGAGTGGCGAACCAGCGAGTGGGGATGTACAGGATTCTAAAGGACGAAAGATGTGGCAGGCTGGAGCCGCGCGGCGGCAGAGACAGGCCGCGGTGTCAACGAGCCTAGGCGGCCAGGGGTCCCCGGGTGCCTGGCGGTGTTGGCGCTTCGGAAGTGGTTCCGCCTGGACCGCCCGCCCGGCCCTGTGTTATAGAGGGGTCGCTGGGCTGCCCCGCAACCACCCGGGGTCTCCCTCGGCGAACCAATGCTCGGGCCTCGTGGGCTAGGGGGTCGGCATGGGGAAGCGGCGAGCGATCCAGGGAATCATCGTGGCTTGGTCCTGCCTCCTCCCGGGTCTCGGGGCGGCGCAGGAGCCCTCCCGGGAACTGCTCCTCTTCATGACGGTGCCGACCGTCGTGACGCCGACCCTCCGTCCACAGCCGATCACGCGCGCCCCTTCCGCAGTCACCGTCATCACCGCGGAAGACATTCGGTTATCTGGGGCGACCTCGATCCCCGATCTCCTCCGCAATGTCCCGGGCATAGATGTCTTCCGGGTGTCCGCGTCGGACATCAACGTGGCCGGGCGCGGACTGAACGAACGCGTGGCCAACCGGTTGCAAGTCTTCATTGACGGGCGCTCGGTCATCGAGGATTTCTTGAACCTGGTCTTCTGGGACCAGCTCCCGGTGTCACTCGAGGAGATCGAGCGGATCGAGGTCGTCACGGGTCCCGCCTCCGCTCTCTTTGGGACGAACGCCTTCAGCGGCGTGGTCCAGATTTTCACCAAGTCCCCCGAGGCGATGCGCGGCACGCATGTCATCGGCCGCGGGGGAACGGGCGGGACCGCCGCCGGGACGCTGATGCACGCGGACGTCGCCGGACCGCTGGGGTACAAGCTGGTCTTCGAGTATGACCGGGCCAACCACTTCCCGAACCCCGCTCTCGCCCGGACGGGAGGCGAATTGGGGCGAGAGGACTTCAGGGGGAGCGGCCTCGTGGAGTACCGGGTAGGGCCGGACACGCTCATCTCGATCAGCGGCGGCGCGGACGGCTTCGACCGGGACATTGACCCGGGGTTGGGTTCTTCGACTGTGCCAGGCCTGGGTCTCTTGTTCGCTCGTGGGTCACTCGGGTTCGGGGCGGTGAAATTCATCCACGGCGACCTGAAGGGACAAATCGTTTACAATCGGCTCGACACAGACCTTCGGGGGAACCTCTTGCCGCAAGCAGGGCGGGTCCTCATCGAGGCTGTCCAGACAGACCTGCAGCACAGCCTGGCGCTCGGCCAACAGCATGTCCTCACCGGTGGCCTCAGCCACCGGTTCGCCCGGGCGGATGCGCCGGTCCTGATCGGACCCGCTTCCCGGGAGCAGCACCTCTTCGCCGCGTTCCTTCAGGACGAGTTCAGCCCTCGCCCTGATCTCACCTTGACCATGGGGCTCCGGTTTGACCGGCACCCCGATGCGGGCGTGAACCTGTCCCCCCGGGGGAGCCTGGTCTATGCGCCCACGGAACGCCACTCCGTCCGCGCTTCCATCGGGACCGCCTTCCGGAATCCCTCTCTACTCGAGGGGTCCATTGCCCTCGCCGCCCCCACCGGGCTGCCTGCCCCCCCCACGCTCTCGGTCGTGGGGAACCGGAGTCTGGTCTCCGAGGAGTTAATCTCATACGAGGTCGGGTACCGTGGCCTGTGGTTCGACCGACTGAAGGTGCGGCTGGACCTTTTCTATAACGACTTCGGCCGGTTCATCGAATTGGTCCAGAGCGGGCCGACCTCGTTCACCTTCCAGAACCTGCCCGGCGGCTTCAGCTTTGGTGGGGAGGTCGGGGTCGAGACGCTCTTGACCGACTGGCTGCGGGGGTTCGCCAACTATTCCTACCAGGAGAGGCAGGCAGACCCGCACGTCCTCGGGCTGGGCCCGCGCCACAAGGGGAACGTCGGCCTGCTGGCGACATTCCGCAACGGCTTCTCGGCCGGTATGATCCTCCATGCCGTCGGCGAGTCCGAGACCGTCTCCCTCCCGATCCCCGCCGGATCGGTGCCGATCCGGGCCGAGTCGTATGCCCAGGTGGACGCCCGCGCAGCCTATCGGTTCGCGCTCTTTGGCGCGGACGCGGAAGTTGCCCTCTCCGCCACCAATCTTTTCAATAATCCGCACCAGGAGATTTCCGGGGGGGACCGCATCACGCGCCGGGTGACCGGTTGGCTGCGCCTCCGCTTCTAGTGTACTGTCTCAGAGATGGCATTGCAGGACCCCGTTCGGGCTGAGCTTGTCGAAGCCCGGTTCCGCACCCTTCGACAAGCTCAGGACAGGCCCTTCGACAGGCTCAGGGCGAACGGAGCCGAAGGGCTCAGGGTGACCGGAATCACAAAGGAGTCTGGGAGTCACCACACTCGGATCGTGGCGCCGGGTGAAATGGGACGGAGCAGTGGAGCAGGCGTGACGCGATGAGACGGAGGACGGTTCTTTTTCTCGCCATCGCCCTCGTGCTGCATTCGGCGGTGACCGGGACGGCGGCGGAGACGATCCTCGCCATCACCAGCGCCCCGGCCGAGGCGTACCAGACCGCTTTGGCCCGCTTCAAGGGGGCCCTGCGGCGCACCGGCTTCGCCGGCGGCATCGAGGAGGTGGGGCTCAAGCCGGGTGGCGTCGAGGGGGAGCGGCTCATTCAGGCGATCCGGGCGAAGCGCCCCGTGCTCGTTGTGACCCTCGGATCAGAGGCAACAGCCAGAGTCACCCCCCAGATCAAGGACCTGCCCGTTGTCTTTTGCATGGCTCTCAATCCGGTGGCGAGCGGATTCGTCCCGGAGTTGGAGAGGCCCGGGGGCAACGTGACCGGCGCCTCCCTGGATGTCCCGCTGTCCACACAGTTCGAGGCGATTCGCTCGGTCGTTCCCGCCGCCCGCCGTGTGGGTGTCCTTTTCAATCCTGCGCAGACCGGATCGGTGGTGCTCCAGGCAGGCAAGGCGGCGCAAGAGGCGGGCCTGACGCTGGTCCCGCGCGCGGTGCAGACGCCGGCCGAAGTTCCCCGGGCCCTGGAGGGTCTCGGCCGGCAGACAGATTTCCTCTGGGCCGTTGCGGACAGCACCGTGTTCTTTGGCGGGTCGACGGAACACATCCTCCGGTACACGCTCACAAACGGGATCCCGTTCATGGGACTGTCGCCGGCTTTCGTCCAGGCGGGGGCCTTGATGGCCCTGGCGGTGGACTACGGGGCGGTGGGGGAGCAGTGCGGGGCGCTGGCCCTCCAGGTGCTCGCCGGACGCGCGCCGGCGGGACTGGCCGTGACGGTGCCGGAGCGGGTCACGTTGCACCTGAACCTCCGGACGGCCGAGAACATCGGCCTGAAGATCCCAAGCCAGGCAATGAAGGGCGCCGTGCTGGTCCGCTGAGGGGAAGCCCATGACCAGGCCTCGTGTGAAGTGGCGGGTCGGCCTGCCGCTGAAGTTCATCCTCTCCATCTCGGCCCTGATCGCGGTCACCTCAATCGGTCTGGGGGTCTTCTTCATGCAGCACGACGTGGCCCTGGTCACTGTGGAACTGGTGGAGCGGGGACGCTCCCTCGTCCGGAACCTTGCCTTCAATGGCGAGTACGGCGTCCTGATCGGCAACCGGGAGCTTCTGGGGACGCTGGTCCGGGGTCTGATCCAGCAGGAGGATGTGCTCTACGTCGTGATCCAGGATGCCACGGGCGCGGTCCTGGCCTCCGGCAAGGCGGAGCAGCTCCAGGCCATCCCGCCCGCCGGCACGCCGGCGCGGCCCTGGACCGGGCGGACGTGGGCGGACCTGGCCACGCGGTCAACCCAGATCGACTGGGAAGGGGATACCGTGTACGAGGTCACCCATCCGATCAGGACCCGCGAGGTCCGGCAGGAACGGGAGGCGCTGGGGTTCCCATCCTTCCCGGGCTCGGGTGCCAGGGGAATTCAGCGAGAGCGGACCATCGGCCTGGCCCGCATGGGGATGTCCCTGTCGGTCCGGCGCGTCAGCGAGACGCTGGCCGGGGTCCGCCAGGCGATTACCTTGGTTTTGGTCCTGGCGGGCCTGGTGGGGATCATGGTGACCGTCCTCCTCGTCCGGGTCATCGTGCGGCCCATCAACGAGCTGGTCACCGGGACCGCCCGACTCCGCGAGGGGGAGCTGGACCACCGGGTCTCGGTCTCGTCACGGGACGAGATCGGCGACCTGGCCCGATCCTTCAACCGGATGGCTCATGCCCTCCGCCAGCGGGAGGCGGAGCTGCAAGCGCATGGGAAGGAGATGGTGCGGCTCAATGCGCTTCTCACAGAACAGCAGGAGGCGCTGCGGCGGATCAACGCAGAGCTGGCGGCGGCCAGCCGGCACAAATCGGAGTTCCTGGCCAATATGAGCCACGAGCTTCGCACACCCCTGAATGCCGTCATCGGATTCACCGAGCTGCTGGCGGCGCAGACCTACGGGCCAATGCCCCCACGGGTCGAGGAGCCGCTCCAGGAGATCCGGCAGAATGCGAGGCGGCTCATGGGATTGATCAGCGACGTGCTCGACCTGGCCAAGATCGAGGCAGGTCACATGGAGCTCTCCTACGCCGAGTACCTGGTGCCCCAGGTGGCGGAGTCGGTGGCGGTGACGGTGCGCCCGCTGGCCGAGCGGAAGGGGCTCAGGCTGGTGGTAGAGGTGGAACCGGGCCTCCCGGAGGGATACGGAGACGCCCAGCGAATCACGCAG
Organism: Candidatus Methylomirabilota bacterium; assembly: GCA_016209725.1. Taxonomy (GTDB): domain Bacteria; phylum Methylomirabilota; class Methylomirabilia; order Methylomirabilales; family 2-02-FULL-66-22; genus 2-02-FULL-66-22. The sequence goes on from JACQVO010000240.1 coordinate 4,946, forward strand.
GCGCTCCTCAACCTGGCGGGGAACGCGGTAAAGTTCACCGAGGCGGGGGAAATCCGGATCCGGGCGTGTCGGCAGGATGCAGCATTTCTCTTCCAGGTGGCGGACACGGGGATCGGCGTGCCGGCCGAGGTCTTGGGCCAGATCTTCGAGCCATTCCGCCAGGCCGATGCCTCGGTCACCCGGGAGCATGGGGGGGTCGGTCTCGGGCTCAGCATCGCCAAACGGTTCGTCGAAATGCATGGCGGCCGGATCTGGGTCGAGAGCGCGCCGGGGCGCGGCTCGCTGTTTGCTTTTAGCGTTCCCATCCGGGCGGAGCAGACGCGATGAGGAGCGGGGTCATCCTTCACGTAGAGGACAACCCTTCCAATCGGAAGCTCGTGCGGGACCTGCTGGCCACGCGGGGGTACCGTCTGGTGGAGGCCGAGACCGGCGAGGAGGCCCTGGTCCTGGCCGAGCGCGAGCGGCCCCGGCTGGTCCTGATGGACCTCGAGCTCCCGACACTCTCGGGGTTGGCGGTGACGGAGCGCCTGCGGGCGCATCCGGAGCTGGGCGGGGTGCCCATTGTGGCCGTGACTGCCCTGGCCTTCCGGGCTGACGTGGAGCGGGCCAAGGCGGTGGGGTGCGACGCGGTCCTGACCAAGCCATACGATCCCATGGACCTCCTCCGGCTGGTGGAGCATTACATCGGCCCGCCCCCGACGGAGGGGTGAATGGGACAATGACCAAATCCCAATGACCAATTCCAATCGAGAAGCGGAAGCTAACGGCGCGCCCTGCGTGACCACCATCATTGGTCATTGGAAATTGGTCATTGGTCATTTGAGCAGGAGAATTACAGCGCTGTTCGTGAAATATCCGCGAGGGCTTGCCGTAGGGCTGAAGAGGGGGGAAACGGATGGGGAGCGCCAAGGTGCTCGTGGTGGATGATGACGCCAGTGCGCGCACCCTCATGGAGCGGTGGCTCACGGCGAAGGGATTCGACGTCCTGATCGCAGCGGACGGGGGCCAGGCGTTGGAGACGATCCGGCAGGAAGATCCGGCGCTCGTGCTTCTGGATCTCCAGATGCCGCGGCTCTCGGGGCTCGACGTGCTGCGGGCACTCCGGGAGGAAGACCTGGACCCCACGGTGATCGTGGTGACCGCCTACGGCACCCTGGAGAACGCCATCGAGGCCATGCGGGCGGGGGCCTACGACTTCATCACGAAGCCGGTGGACCCAAAACATCTGGATGTGGTGGTGGGGAAGGCCCTGGAGCGGGAGACGCTGCGGGCACGGAACCGGCACCTGCGCCGGACCCTGGAAGCGCGCGAGGTCTCGTTCGTTGCCGAGGGGCCGGCCATGCGTCGGGTGGTCACGGTGGCCCGGCAGGTCGCCCAGGCGTCCAGCACGGTGCTGCTTCTGGGGGAGAGCGGGACGGGCAAGGAGGTGCTGGCCCGGGCGATCGTCCGCTGGAGCCCGCGGCAGGACAAGCCGTTGGTCGTCGTCAACTGCGCCGCCATGCCGGAGCAGCTTCTGGAGAGCGAGCTGTTCGGCCACGTCAAGGGTGCCTTCACCGGAGCCATCACGCCCCGGAAGGGGCTGTTCGAGGAGGCCCACGGGGGGACCCTCTTCCTTGACGAGATCGGGGACATGCCGCCGATTACGCAGGCCAAGCTGCTCCGCGTCGTGGAGGACGGCGAGGTGCGGCGGCTGGGCAGCAACCGGCCCACCCGGGTGGACGCGCGGATCCTGGCGGCGACGAATCGCGACTTGGAGGCGGAGCTTCGCGCGGGACGGTTCCGGCAGGATCTGTATTTCCGTCTCAACGTGGTCGCGATCCGCCTGCCGCCCCTGCGCGAGCGGCCGGAGGATCTCCCCCTCCTGGTCGAACACCTGCTCGACCACCATGCCCGCGAGACCAAGAAAGGGCGCAAGCAGCTCACCCCGGACGCACTGGCCTGCCTGCGGAGTTATTCGTGGCCCGGCAACGTGCGGGAGTTGAGCAACGTCCTGGAGCGCGCGGTCCTCCTGACCACCGGGGCGGAGATCTCTTCCGGGGACCTGGCCCTGCCGATGGGGGGAGATGGGGGAGCTACCGGTGACGACGATCACCCTCTCCGGCGCGCCAGCGCGCAGGCCGAGCGGGAGGCCATCCTCCAGGCGCTGCAGGAGACCGGAGGGAACATCACCCGAGCCGCCAAACGCCTGGGCCTGAGCCGATATGGGCTTCAGCTCAAGATGCGCCGGCTTGGGCTGCAACGGCCTGGTCCTGCCTGAACCGGCCCAGCGGGACCCCCACCGGGAGAGTCTTCGAAATATCGAATGGCGAATCCGAAGGCTGCCTGGCCGGTTTGGCCCGGGCCAGACACCGGTGGGCATGGGCAAAATCGCCTGCGCACAGCGCACCGATGATGGACAGCTCGCCGGCCAGGCAGAGGCCGGCGCAGACCTCGGCCAGTGCCGCAGCCTTTCCAGGACCGGCCAGGCCCAGGATATCGAGACAGGCCTGCTGGCTGGGAAGTCCTGTGCCGCCGCCGACGCTGCCGACCATCAGATTGGGGAGGGTCACGGCTGCGTATAGCTCGCCTTGCGGGGTGACTTCGAAGCGGGTGACTCCGACGGCGGACTCGGCGACGCAGGCCACATCCTGTCCACAAGCGATGTAGAGGGCAGTGAGGCCGTTGGCGTAATGGCCCTGAACGCCGAGCGTGCCACTCAGAACGCCACCGATGGCAGACATCTGCCAGTAGTTCGCCATCTGACCGGGGGTCGCGTGAAGACATGATCCCACGAGGTCCGCAGGCAGAATCACCTCGGCGGTGACCTTCTTGCCCCGGACCGTGAGGAAGGATTGAGCGCTGGCCTTCTTGTCTCCCGAAAGATTCGCTTCCACGAAGGCGTACTGCGGACGCACGGGGGCGTGGGCGTTGACATGCTCACAAATCGCCTCGGTCGCGAGCGTGACCATGTTCTGTCCGCAGGCGTCACCCGTGGTGAATTCAAAACTGAGATAGACATGGTTGCCCTCTACCGTGATTCGCATGTCAATGAGTTTGCCATGCCGGGTGGTAGCCTCGGCGGCCCTCCGGAACTCCTCCATCTGCGATAACGCCCAGACGATAAACCGGCCGGCCTCCCGCAGATTCCGGAAGGCAAAGCCCGGCGCCCGAGTCACACCTTCGTTGAGGAGCATGGCGGTACACCCGCCCGCTTCGGTGATGAGCTGCGCGCCACGGCTGTAGGAGGCGACGAGGGCGGCCTCGGTCGTGGCCAGCGGGATGTAGTAATCCCCCTGGGCGAAAAGACCGTTTACCCGGAGTGGTCCCGCCAGTCCCACAGGCAGCTTCACGGTGCCGATGAAGTTCTCGGCGCTGCACTGATACGAGAGCATCTTTCGCAGGGTCTCGGGATCCGCCAATTCCCCTCGGGTTTCCGGTCGGGTGGCCAGTAACTGCCAGCGCTGCTCCAGGCCTTCCAGGCTTGGGCGGAACCCCCGCGGCACCTTTTCTGCCGGCTCGTGATGCTTGGGCTTCAGCCGGTGACCGAGTTCATCCAGGCTCCGGCCCTGGAACAGGCGATCGAGAAACATCCTGGCGCGGCGATGATCGGTCGGCATGGCTCGGTGCTCCCCGGGGTGAGGCGGTCCCTCCGCGACCCGTCCCCTTCTAGACCGCGGTGGACCCGGTCGCTTGGGCGTAGGCGAACCGGCGAACGTTCTCGTCGAGGGCGTACTCTACAAGCGCCCACAGGTCGTCCAGGTACTTGCCGTCCTGAGTCATGGCGAGCTTCGCGATCCGCTGCGCGTCCGCCATGGAAGCTCTCCCAACGTCCCAACCCGAATTCACGGCACCCTCCTCACATGAGGCCTCACTGAACGACCTGATCATGCCGTATGGATAGGCAAAGCGGGTGCCAGGGAATGGGGCGGGGGAGGAATCACCGGAGGCGGTGGCCGATGTACCGGATTCTAAAAGCGGGGAGGTCTACTGCTGGGAGATTTGTTGCCCGCAGAGGCGATCGGAGACGCCTAACGACCTCGGCAGTCCCCTAGAGGAGGGCCTAATGGTCTTGGCGGCTCTTGCACATTCCAGGAGATTGCACCATCTTCTGCTTGATAAGAATAAATCGGGGAGCGTATTCCGGCTTCCCAAACGCCTCCGGCCTGGCGGGGTCATTCGGGTACACCTATTGCACATGGGTCCACCCGGTGCCGGGTTTCAGTCAGTTCCATAGCCGACTGTTCTGGTGTGAGTAGCATGAATTCCCCGAAGATCCTCGTGGTGGATGATAATCCCCCCGACCTGGCATTTGTGGCTGCGGCGCTCTCCGATGCCAAATACTCCCTTGTCACGGAATTGGACTCCAGAACCGCCCTAAGACGTTTTGTGGACGAAGGCCCGTGGCATCTGCTCATCTCCGATCTGAAGATGCCGGGTATGGATGGGCTGACGTTGCTCACGAGGATCAAGGCCTGTGACCCGTTGGCCGAGGCCATCATCATCACCGGCCATGCCGACACCAGTTCCGCCATCGAGGCTCTCCGCTTGGGGGCTTTCAGTTACCTCGTGAAGCCTGTGCACCCCCAGGAGCTGCAGCACTGCGTGGGGCGGGCGCTCGACCGACGCCGGCTCACGACGGAGCAGCACCGGCTCATCAAGGAGCTGGAGGCGCGGGACGCCCGGAGAGGCCGAGAAATCGCGACAATCGCCTCGATGGGCAATGCCCTAAACAGCCTGCGGAGACCGACGGAACTCGATGACGAGGTGTTGCCAAAGATCGCGACAGCCCTCGGAGCGGACGGCCTAGCTTTCTTTCTCTTCGAGGAGGCCAGAAACGAGCTGCTCTTGACGGCACAGTATGGGTTACCACAGCCGGTCGTTGACCAAGTGAAGAGGAGGCAAATTCCGGCGGCGGGGCGGAGCAGAGGGTGTTCGCTTCGCAGCGGCGAGCCGGTCCTCATCGAGAAGGATGCCTCCTTGGACCCACGGTTGTGTGCACAGGCACTTCAAGCCTCCGGCGTGAACTCCCTTCTGAGCGTCCCGTTCAGATCGCAGGGGGAGATCATCGGCTGCATTGAGGCCTACACTCTGTCCCGGGACTCACGCGGCTTCACCTCAGAGGATCGGGAGTTCCTCGAGGCGGTCAGCCATCTCGTCGGCAACGCCATCCAGGCGAGGAAGCAGGAGCAGCAGACCCGCGATGCCGAGAAGTTGGCGGCCGTGGGAGAGCTGGCCGCGGGAGTCGCCCACGAGTTGGGCAACGTGTTCGCCATCGTCGGGGGGGCGGTGCAGTATCTGCTGGCGAACACAGATACGGCCTCTCCATCCCGGCAGTACCTGGAGGCGATCCACCGGAATGTTGCCGCCGGGGACCGGATCATCAAGGGCCTTCTCTCCTTTGCGCGCCCGAGTTCCCCTCGCCTGGAACCCACCGACATCCACGAGATCCTCGAGCAGGCCCGCCTGTCCCTGGAGGGAGAGATGGCCAAGGCGAGGGTCACAGTCTCCCGCCACTACTGGCCAGAACCACTCCAGGTCTTCGCCGACGCCCAGCAGATGCAACAGGTCTTCCTCAACATCCTGCTGAACGCCGTCCAGGCCATGCCCCGCGGCGGCACGGTCACGCTCCGGGCTTTCCCGGAACCACCCCTCCTACCCTGGGCGGGCGTGCGGGTCGAGGTCGCCGATACGGGAACCGGGATCCCCGCGGAATACCTGCACCGGGTGTTCGAACCATTTTTCACCACGAAGGAGGGGGGAACGGGGCTTGGCCTCGCGGTGTCCCGCCAGATCGTCGCGGCCCACGGCGGCGAGTTGGGCGTGGAAAGCCAGAAGGGCCGTGGTACCCGGTTCACCATCCGCCTGCCAATGAGCCCATCCGCCTCTCCGTCTCGGGCGGACGCAAGCAGGGGTGCCGGCGGCGCAGCTACGTGCAATTCCGCTGCACCCCCTGACCATCGGAGGGTCGCATGACCGCCCGAATCCTGGTGGTTGACGACCAGGAGGGCATCCGATGGCTCCTCTCCAAACTCCTCGAGGACGCGGGGTACGCCGTGAGCACCGCCGCCGATGGCCAGGAGGCCCTGGATGCGGCTGCGAAGCAACCTCCGGATCTCGTGCTGATGGATGTTCGCATGCCTCGGCTCGATGGGATGACTGCCCTCGAGCGTCTGAGGCAGAACGATCCCCACCTGCCGGTCATCATGATCACGGCGTACGGCCAGGTACCGGACGCCGTGCAGGCCATGAAGCTGGGAGCGGCGGATTACCTGCTCAAACCGTTTCACAACGAGAAGGTGTTGCTTGCCATCCGCCGAGTGCTGGAGCGGGTCGCCCTGGTAGCCGAAATCCGAGGCCTGCGGGTCCAACTGGAGAGCGCCGCGGGCCTCGGCGAGGTGATGGGGACCAGCCAGGAGATCCAGCAAGTCTTCGTCCAGGTTCAGCAGGTGGCCCGGACCGGTTTCACCGTGATCCTCCAGGGCGAAACCGGCACGGGCAAAGAGCTCGTCGCCCGCGCCATCCACCAGCAGAGTGACCGGCGCGACAGGCCCTTCCTGGCCGTGGACTGCGGCGCCGTCCCCGAGGGCCTGATCGAGAGCCAACTCTTCGGCCACGAACGAGGCGCCTTCACCGGCGCCGACGCCAGGAGACAGGGGGACTTCGAGCTGGCCTCGGGGGGGACCCTCTTCTTGGACGAGGTCAGCAACCTCCCCGTGGCCATCCAGGCCAAGCTCCTCCGGGTGCTCCAGGAGCGCCAGATCCGCCGGGTGGGCGGGAGGCAATTCATCGGCGTGGATCCCCGGATCCTCGCGGCGACCAATGTGGACCTCCAGGAGGAGGTCCGGGGGGGCCGGTTCCGCCAGGATCTCTTCCACCGGCTGAACGAATTCATTATTGTAATCCCCCCGCTGCGCGGGCGCCGGCAGGACATTCTGGTCCTGGCCAGGGTGTTTCTGGAGCAGGCGCGGATGGAGCTGAAGAAGCACATCCAGGGGATCTCCGAGGAGGCTGGAAAGCTGCTCCAAGAGTATGTGTGGCCGGGCAACGTGCGCGAACTCAAGAACGTCATCCGCCGGGCCGCTCTCCTGTGCGCCCATACGATCGACCCGGAACATCTGGTTGCCCTCGGGCAGACGGCGTCCCTGCCCGGGTCCATACCCGCCTTCGAGGAAAGCCTTGAGCACGGCCTCTCGCTCAAGCAGATCACCCGGCAGGCGCTGGCCGGCGTCGAGCGCCAGGTGGTCGAGCGAGCCCTGCGCCTGACCAGGGGCAACCGACGTCAGGCCGCCCGACTCCTCGGCATCGACGAGAAGACGCTCCGGACCAAAGTCCGGGGCCTGGGATTCCGATTCCGGGAATCGCCTCCCGACGTCGGGAGTTGATTCCCGTTTCCTCACGGTTCCCACCGGCCGCCGGCTGACCGAGATCCTTGGCTCTGGCCCTGTCCTACCGGGTTTTCTACGAGGTTGCACTTCCCTTCCACCTCGCCGATTACGGCGCCTCGCCAGGCTGGTACAACCCTCGCATCTTCCTCTCCCGCGGTTCGTGGCTGTGTACGCTCACGCAACCAAGACACCATGTGATGCGATCCCTCGCCCGCAAACGCCCCGTCGTGCTGGAAGTGGAGGATGACCGGGACATGCGCTGGCTCTTGCGGAACATCCTCCTGCAGGAGGGCTGCTCGGTGATCACCCGCGCCACGGGAAAGAGTGCCCTGAGGGCCCTCCACCGGGTCCGTCTAGACCTCATCCTCCTCCCCATGACCCTTCCCGACATGAGCGGCCTCCGGGTCGTCCGCAGCGCCAGGCGTTTGCACCCACGGGTGCCAATCATCGTCATCTCCGCCACGAGTAATCAGGGGGTCGTTCAAGAGTGTCTCCGGCTGGGCGTCCTGGCCTATCTCCCGAAGCCCTTCGACCTGATGGACCTCCTCGGGAGGATCAGAGAAGCCCTGGGGCGTGGGGAGCGGACCCTATGAACCCAGATATTTCACCGCAAAGCTCGCAGAGACCGCAAAGGCCCATAAGCTCTCAACTGGTTTCGCAAGAGTGAATAAAGACATGTCTCGCGCTCTCCCGACAGCAGAAAAGGCAGCTCGCCGGGCCCGTAGGGTTCTGGCGCGACCGGTCCTCTGATCCCGGACCGCGGACGGGACGACGAGGGACCGGGGCATTTCAGAAGGAAGGGAGGTGATACAGCATGGCAGTCGAGAAGACGATCGCATCGTCCAGTTTGGTCGAGGTGGTGGACCGGATCCTTGACAAGGGTGTGGTCATTGATGCCTGGGTGCGGGTCTCCCTGGTGGGGATCGAGCTCCTGGCCATCGAGGCCCGGGCGGTGGTGGCTTCCGTCGAGACGTACCTGAAGTATGCCGAGGCCATCGGTCTGACCGCCACGGCGGCGGCGCCCGCCTAGATCCTGTCCGACACCACGAGGGATTCCTGCGGGGGCACCCTCCAGCGCCGCGCTGACTGCGGCACGAAGAGCATGTCTCGCCAGGGTCTCCTCCCCGCATTCCAGAGAGGTCGTGCCAACACAGGGAGGTAACCATGGCATCCAGGAAAAGTGCAAAGAAGGCCCCCAAGATGTTCACCTTCTCGCAAGAAGCCGCAGAGGAACGGAGGGTCGGCACAATGGGAAGGGCCGAGGACATGCGGAAGCTCGCCGAGGACACCATCAGTTCCTTCGATTCCCGAGAAGCAACGAGGGCGGCCCTGCGGCAACACGTGGTGGCCCTGAAGCAGGAGACCGCGACCACGCTGCATGGTTTTCGGCAGGGGTTGAGGACCCTTCAGACGGATCTCAAACGGAAGGCAGCGGACCTCAAGCGGTTCCTCGGGAACGCATCCGCCTCCAGGACGAGGGACTTTCAGGCGCTGCACCGAGCCATCGGGGCACGCCTGGAGGCCATCACCGCTCGCCAGGAGGAAAGGAACCGGGAGGTGGCCGGGATGATCGGCGAGTTCCGGCGGGACCGCGAGGCCGCGGCCGGTCACTGGCACCATATGCTGGGCACGATGGCGCGCCGGCGTCGCTCGATGATTGCGTGAAGGGATGGGCATGGGACTGGCGGAGGACCTGTCTGCGCCTGCCTGTCGCCGCGCGACGGCAGACAGGTGCGACGCACAGGCAGGGATGACGCATCTGGCCCGGGAACTCACCGCCTCCTACGAGGCCAGGGTCTCGTCGGTGGAGCAGATTATTGCGGGGACCCACGAGATGCTGGAGACCTTCCGGAGCCAGCGGGAAGCGATGCGGACCCGCCTCAGGGAGGCGCTGGCCCGGGCAGCCTCTCTCCGGAGGCGTGACTTCGACACCATGATGGAGGGGATCCTCGCCCGGCAGGAGGCGCGCGAGCTGCAGATCAAGGAAACGATGAGGGAGTATCTCCGGGAACAGCGGGTGCTGGCGGCCACACTGAAGGAGACCCTGTCCGCCCACCTCGGGCGGATCCAGGCAGCGTCGGCCCGCAGCGACGCCGAGCGGGCCGGGACTGTCGAGGAATTGCTGGCAGGGATCATGGCGAGGCAACAAGCGCGGGAACGGGAAGTGAGGGCCCTCCTGGCCGAGTTCCAACGGGAGCAGGAGGAGATCGCCCGCGCCCTGGAGGGCCTGCTGTCCAACGGTGGCTCCCTCAAGGTGAAGGAATTCAAGGCTGCGCTGAAGCTCGTCCACGCCCACCGCACCCCCTGTGCTCCCCGAGAAGGAGGCGCTGATGAATGAGGAGTTCGGCACGGTCCTGGAGCCGCGCGCTCTGCCCGACTTCGTGGAGACGAAGTTCATCAAAACCCTGACCGAGCGGGCCATGGGCTACATCACGGCCGGCTTTCCGGTCCATTTCCGGGGGGCCTCCGGGACGGGCAAGACCACACTGGCCCTCCACGTTGCCTCCAAGATCGGCCGCTCAGTGGTGCTGATGCACGGTGACGAGGAGTTCACAACCTCCAATCTGGTCGGCGGGGAGAACGGCTACCGGATGCGGAAAGTCATTGACCGCTTCGTCTCGCGGGTCCTGAAGGTCGAGGAAGACCTGGTCAAGCGGTGGGTGGATAACCGCCTCACCATCGCCTGCAAGTACGGGTTCACGCTGATCTACGACGAGTTCACCCGCTCCCGCCCGGAGGCGAACAACATCCTGCTTTCCATCCTTCAGGAGCGGATCCTGGACTGCCCGGCCGGCCGAGACGGGGAGGAAACCTACCTGAGGGTGGACCCCAACTTTACGGCCATCTTCACCTCGAACCCCGAGGAGTACGCCGGAGTGCACCGGAGTCAGGATGCCCTCCGCGATCGGATGATCACGATGGACCTGGACCACTTCGACGAGGAGACCGAGGTCGGGATCGTCCGGGCCAAGTCCGGCCTTCCCCAAAAGGAGGCGGAGAGAATCGTCAAGGTCGTCCGCGCATTGCGGGAGTCGGGGAAGTGCGAGTTCGCGCCGACCATCCGCGGAAGCATCATGATCGCCAAGTCTCTCAAGGTATTGAACGGCCGCGCCCGCGCCTCCAGCGCCGTCTTTCGACAGGTCTGCCAGGACATCCTGGCGTCGGAGACGAGCCGGGTCGGCAGCAAGACCAATCAAGCGAAGGTCAGGGAACTGGTCAAGCAGCTCGTCAGCCGACACGCCTGAGAGGGCGCCGGCGACTCGGCGGGATCACCAGAGATGACGGACACCGGAATGCAACCGACCGGATCCATGGAGGCCAAGAGACGCCGGACGGTGCGTGGACACGAGCCCTTCCGCAATCCGGCGCCGTTTCTCGATGAGGGAGGGCCGGGAGAGGATCTGTCCATGGATGTCCTCTCCAGCATCCCCTCTTCGATCCTGATTCTTGACAGGAGCCTGCGGGTGGTCTTTGCCAACCGGAACTTCCTGATGAAGTCACGAAAAGGGGCAGGAGAGGTCCTGGGGAAGAAGCTCAGCGAGATCTTCCCGCCGGTGATTCTGTACTACACGAACCTGGAGGAGAACGTCCAGGCAGCACAGATGGGAAAGGGCCTGGATGGGGGGGAGATGGAGTACCGAGCCCCCGGCCTGGCAAGCCGCGTCTACTTCTACAGCCTCACGCCGCTGACGGATGAGGGGGGACGCGTGAGGAACGTGATGCTCTTCATGGACGACGTCACAGAGAAGAAAAGCCTGGGCGAGCGAGTGGCGCGAGCCGAGCGCCACCTGGCCAGCGTGGTGGAGAGCGCCAATGACCTCATTGTCTCCATGAACGCTCATGGCTCCGTGATGACCTGGAAC
>JACQVO010000238.1 GCA_016209725.1 Candidatus Methylomirabilota bacterium
CGCCCCGGGGTGCCCCGGGGGCTCAGCCGGGGGTGTGATTCGAGGTCGGAAGATCCGGTGAGAATCTTTCCAGAAGAACAAGATTCTACGGACTGGTCGTCCAGGGAGGGGCCGGAGTGTGCCAGGGGCTGCTCGTCCCTGAAGACCGTGGAAAAGCGGCTCGGGGGGCAGATGCAGGGCCGTAGCTCGAGGGCGAGGAGCGGCACGACATCCTGGCGTTGCCGAGGTTCAGCATGACCGGCCAAGTGCTCTTGTCAACCTACAACGGGCAGGCGTATTTGAGGCCCCTGATGGAGAGTGTCCTCGCGCAGGACTGTCAACATCTGGAGGTGCTTGTCCGGGACGATGGATCGAATGACGACACGGTGAACCTGCTCCGGGAGTACGCCGCTGCCAACCCAAACGTTCAGGTCATCGTCGGCGACCAGGTCGGCGTGGCGCAGAGCTACTTCGAACTTCTTCAGCGGTCCTCGGCCGCGGCGGATTTTCTCATGCTGTGCGATCAAGACGACGTGTGGCGCCGCGACAAGGTGTCCCGGGCGGTTGGCTGCTTGGCCCGAGGCGGGCCAGAGACCCCGGCATTGTATTGCTCGCGAGTTGCCATTGTGGATGAAGACTTGAAGCTCTTGGGGTATTCCGATCTTCCGAGAAAGGGGCTCTCCTTTCGAAATGCCCTCGTCCAAAACGTCGCCATGGGGTGCACCATTACGGTGAATCAGGCAGCACGCCGCCTTCTCCTCCGTGAAACTCCCCGCCACGTCTGCATGCACGATTGGTGGTTCTACCTGGTTGTTTCGGCCTTTGGCCATCTCGTGTACGACGAAGATCCCGCCATCCTCTACCGAAGGCACGCGGGGAACGTGTTCGGGATTCCCCTGGGGACGGTGGAGACATGGCGGCTGAAACTCCACCGGTTCCGGAGGTACGGAAAGCTGAACCCTGTCGTAAGACAGGCGGAAGAATTCAACCGCATCTACGGCGCATCTCTTCCCGAGGACCATCGGTTGGTGTTGGAGCGCTTTCTGGAGAGTCGGCGCCGTCTTTCCCACCGATTGCGCTACTCGGTGTGCTGTGACGTGTACCGGCAATCAACCCGGGACCAGCTTCTGCTGAAATTCTTGCTGCTGGTGAACCGGATGCCCTGCTGACCGCCCGCGCGCGGTTGCGCGTTCTCGGGCGACACGACGGATCGCCGATGAGAATCCTGCATCTGGACTTTGACGATTTGGAGAACCGATTCGGCGGGGGGCAGGCGAAACGGACGTTCGAAGTCAACAGGCGACTCGGCCGACGACACCAGATTACCGTGGTCACCAGCCGCTATCCCGGCTGGCGGGATGAGGTCAAGGAAGGGATTCGGTACGTGCGGGTGGGAACGGGGCGATCGCCGTGGGATCTGGTGGCATGGTTTGCGAGTATCCCCTGGGTGATCCGGCGTCACGAGTTCGATCTCCTGGTCGAGGACTTCACGGTGCCGATCTCGACTGCCTTCACACCGGCCTTCACGCGGAAACCGATCGTGGCATCGGTACAGAACCTCTTTGCGGTGCCGTTGAGCAAGAAGTACACGCTCCCCTTTGGCGCGGCGGAACGCATGGGATGCCGTCTCTACCGGAATTTCATCGTGCCGACGCAGGCGCTCCACACGCAGGTCCGCCGGTACAATCCGACCGCCAAGATTGCAGTGATCCCCTACGGCGTTGACCAGGAGTTCTTTGAGGTGGCTCCATCCGAGGAGGACTACATCCTCTTCCTGGGTCGCATTGACATCTACCAGAAGGGACTGGACCTGCTTCTGCGGGCGTTTCGTCGGATTGACCTGGACTCGGGGACGCGATTGGTGATCGCCGGCGACGGCCGCGACGTGGCCGCGCTGGAAAGAATGGTCCACGAGATGGCGCTGTCGGATCGGGTGGTCTATCTCGGCAAAGTCCAGGGAATGAAGAAACGGGAACTCCTTTCAAAGTGCAAGCTGGTCTGCCTGCCGTCGAGGTACGAGGCCATGCCGATCGTCAGCCTGGAGAGCTTTGCCTCCCGGAAGCCCATTGTGGCCTTTGATATTCCGGCACTGCGCGACGTGGCGATCCCGACCTGCGCGATTCGGGTCCCGTGCTTCTCGGAGGAGGCGTACGCGGAGGGGGTGCTGGCGCTCCTCCGCGATCACAGCCGGCGGCGCGAAATGGGAGCGGCGGCGCGGGAGTGGGCCCGGCAGTTCGACTGGGACAGGACGGCTCTCCAGCAAGAATCCTTCTACCAGGAGGCCCTGGGGTCCCGCATGGGATAGCGGGGTGACTCCCAAATTCCTTTACAATTCCGTTCACCCTGAGCCTGTCGAAGGGTGCGGAATCCGCGCTTCGTCGTGAGCCCCTCGGCCTGAGCTCGGGACGAAGGCTCAGCCGAACGGCTTCGACAAGCTCAGCCCGAACGGGCTCCATGTAAAGCCATTTCTGAGTCAGTGCAATAGCGGGGGAGCGACGAAGGCACGGGGCCATTGCGGATACGGGCGGAAGAAGCACCTGTGGAATCCCTCAAGATCTCCATCATCGTCCCGGCCCACAATGAGGCGGGGCGGATCGCCCTGCCGCTCGAAGCGTTGGCCCGGCACTTTCAGGAGACGCATGGGGACGACTTCGAGATCGTCGTCGTGACGAACAACTGTTGGGATGCCACCGAGGAAGTCGTGAACCAGATCGCCAGGCGGTATCGCCAAATTCGCCAGATCGTGATTCCCGAGCCCATCGGAAAGGGAGGGGCCATCATCGAGGGGATCAGGCGGGCGCGGGGAACGCTGATGGGCTTCGTGGATGCGGATGGGTCAACCCCTCCGGCGGAGGTGGACCGGCTCGTGTCGCAGGTCGGCCCGGGCGACGGCGTCATCGCCTCCCGATGGGTGGCGGGCGCCAGCGTCCCGACCCCGCAGTCGTGGGTCCGGCGCGTGTTCAGCCGGGGGTTCAACCTGCTGGTCCGGGGGCTGTTCGGGTTCCCCTATCGGGATACCCAGTGCGGAGCCAAGGTCTTCACGCGCGAGGCCTGGACGGCCGTCGTGGACAAGCTTGCCATCACCGATTATGCCTTCGATGTGAACCTGCTGTATCATCTCCGACAGGAGGGGTTCGTGGTTCGGGAGGCGCCGATCTGCTGGCATGACCGCGAAGGGTCCCAATTGCGGCTGTCCCAGGTCGTGCCGCGGATGTTCGCCGCCGTCCTGCGCCTTCGACTGAAACACTCGCCGCTCGGCCGATTCCTCCCGTGAGAATCCTCGTCCTGAATTGGCGGGATCTCGCTCACCCGCTGGCGGGAGGGGCCGAGGTCTACGTCCAGGAGATGGCGAGACGGTGGGTGGCCTGGGGGCACCAGGTCATCCTCGTGTGCGGGGGGTATGCAGGGGGCAAGGACGCCGAGACCGTTGACGGGGTGCGGGTCATCCGGCGGGGCGGGAGGTTCACGCTCTATGTGCGCGCCGCCCTTGAGTACATCCTCAGGCTGTCTCGCGAGTGTGATGTCATCCTGGATATCGAGAACGGCATTCCATTCTTTTCGCCCGTCTATGCCAGGCGGCCAACGGTCATAGTGGTCCACCACGTCCACAGAGAGCAGATCTTCGTCGAGGCAGGATTTCCACTGAACTGGATCGCCTCCGTTCTCGAAACCAAGGTCATGCCGGCAGCGTACCGGCGGTGTACCTTCGTCACCGGAACGCCTTCCACCAGGGAAGGTCTGATCGCGCTCGGCATTGCCGCTCCCCGCATCGCGATGATCCCTTACGGGCTCGACCATGGACAGTACCGCCCGTCAGAAGTCAAGTCCCCCACGCCGACCATCCTCTATCTGGGCCGGCTGAAGCGGTACAAGCGGCTTGATCTCCTCGTCCGCGCCATGCCGCAGATCCTCCGGACCTATCCGGAGGCCTCTCTCTGGATCGTCGGGCGAGGAGATGCGCGGGGGGAGATCGAGCGCCGGGTGAGAGACCTCGGACTCTCGCGGCAGGTCACCTTCTGGGGCTTTGCCGATGAGCGAGAGAAGGTGCGGCTGCTGCAGCAGGCCTGGGTGTTTGTCTCTCCCTCCATGAACGAAGGGTGGGGGCTGTCTGTCCTGGAGGCAAACGCTTGCGGGGCGCCGGCCGTGGTCTTCGACGTGCCGGGACTGCGGGACGCCGTGGTGGACGAGCAGACCGGTTTCGTCGTCCCCGACGGAGATCTGGAGGGTCTTTCCCGGAAAATGGCCCTGATCTTGGAAGATGCGCCGCTCCGGCAGCGCTTGCGGGGAAACGCGGTCGCGTGGGCCCAGCGCTTCAACTGGGAGGATTCGGCCCGCTCATTGCTCAGAGTGCTGGAAGAAGCCCGTTCTACTTGATCTGCCCGCGAATCTCGCCACCGGCCTGGCGGCTCTCCCGCCGGCCGCCCAGGCTGCCATCTCGGCCACACTCGGCCGGGACGATCCCGCCTACCACGCACGCGACGGGGCAACCGGCCTCACGCTGGAGAACCCAAAGCACACTCTGGCCGCAGCCTTCACGGCAACAGGCATGGAAGTGCGAAGCGGCCCGGCCCGCTGGCACCTCGCCCTCACAAGCGTGGGATATGGCGACAGCCTGCACCCTGCCGCCCCGGCCATCCCCCAGGCCATGGCCAACCGGGTGGAGTACCGCCGCGGCTCCCTCACGGAGTGGTACCTGAACGGCCCCCTCGGCCTGGAGCAGGGCTTCACCCTGGCGACCCCACCCGACGGCCCCTCCACCGGCCCGCTCACGCTCACCCTCAGCCTGGCGGGAAACCTCGTGGATGATGCCGGGGCGCGCTACCCGCTCGTGGTGGACCCATCGTTCCAGCAGGCCAAGCTCACGGCGTCGGCCGGGGCATCTGGTGACGCCTCGGCCAGGCCGTGGCCATCAGCGGCGATACGGTGGTCGTGGGGGCGCCCGGCGACGATAGCTTCCAAGGTGCCGCCTACATCTTCGGCGCCATCCCCAGCGCCGTCAAGCAGGGGGTGATCAGCAACCTCCAGGCCCTGCTCCCGACGGGGAACGTCAGCACCGACGCCCTGCTCAAGGTGGCCATCTCCATGCTCAGCAAGAGCGTGAATCCCAGCTCCTACCTGGACGCCCTGCACCTGAAGGGGACGACAGGCATACTGGTCTTCACCTTCGAACAGACGGCGGTCCGGCAACTCATGGTGATCCGGAACCCGCCCGCTGCGATCGCGCCGGCCCTCAACAACCTCGCCCAGGCGGACCAGGTGTTCGCCCAGACGGCCATCGCGGATGCCATCGCCCGGGGCGGTAAGCCCGCGAAGATCGCCAAGGCCCAGGGCCAGCTCGCGCAGGCCCACGCCGCAGCCGGCACCGGCAATGTCTTCCGGGCCATCGGCTTCTTCCGGAGCGCCTGGCAGACCGCCATGGGAGCGTGAGGGGGGACGGAGTACGGGACTACACGACGACGGACCACAGGACTACGGACCGCAGGTTAGGGGACGTTGCATTATAGGTCATATTTCTGGCTCCTCCATCCGTGTCGCGAGAACTCCGCTTGGCTGCCCCGGTACCGTGCACCATGTCATGGTGCGGGGGACCGAGCGGCAGCCCATCTTCCGGGATGACCAGAACGGGATGGCGGGGCCACCTGGGAGACGGGTGCCGGTGAGGATATATGACTTGTAATGCAACGTCCCCTTCGCGACAACGTCCCCTTCGCGACATGGCGTCGGTCTGTTGCTGCATCGCGCCCACCGAGCGCCGGGTGGCAGCCATGATGCCGTACGTCAGAACCGCGTACACCCCTGTGATCACAACGAGCAGCGCAGTCAGTACGTCCGTCGTAGTCCATGCCATGAGGACTATTCGTCTCCTTCCGCTCGTCGGTCCAGGTCGGCACAACGTCCGGCGGATGAGCTGCGAGCGAAGTGAGTCTGCTCGATCCGCTTGGTTAGGCGTTACCCGCCGAATGTCCCAGGTGCCCAGCAATGTTGCACGCGCAGCCGGAATCGCCGATCGTGCACGGATGATCGCTTTCTGGGCGAATGAGTATGCATGATGCCACGCTGACCCGGAGCCGCCCCAAGGCATTGTGGCCATCTTCTGCAAGGACATATTGGCACGCATCAGGGTAGCATAGGCGGCGGCTATCGGGCTTCGGACGGAATCGGGCAAGAGCGAGAACACCCCCTCTTGGATGGCTCGCTCGAATTGGGCCATCAGGACGAGTGCCCCGATCGTGTCATCGGCTGTTCGCTGCCCGATCTCGGAGTTGAATTCGAGTTCGTCGATGAGTGCCTGGATTGGCCCCACATCGAGGGAACGTTGTGGCAGTAGCAGAGCGCCCGGGGATTCTTTGCAGACGCGAAGCCATTGCTCCTTGTGGGCACGGAGCTCTTCGGGGTGGAACTTCCGGCCTCGGGGATGCGCGTCGTTGTACAGCCGAATCTCGGCGTGGCACTCGAAACATACCGGGATGGCGTTGTCGATGTCGTCACCCCCACCACTCCCGCTTGGGTCGAGGTGGTGCAACTCGATCTTCACCCCGCAGAAGCGATGGCAGACGCAGCAGCGGCGACGACAGGCAGCCAAGAGGTGATCTGCTTCGGAACGCTCGAAGGCCATTCGTCCCTCCTCGGCCTACACTTATGTGGTTTCCGCCCGAAAACCTATACCCGGCATCGGGTCCGCATAACACCCCCCCCAACCACAGGAGGACGGGCCGGAAAACCGTTGGCGGGAGCGTACCGAAGGGCTTGAGCGGCGTTAATCACAAACGCCCCCCGTCTCGGGAACACGGGGGGCCCCCGGATACATGATCTATGGGGTGATGCTGGGAGAGGATGAAAGGGGGTAGTCCGGGTGAGGGCTCGGGGGGACATCGGGGATCTGGGCGGAAGACTGGGGAGAGGCGCTTCCAATCAAGACGGGGGGCGATCTCTGTCAGAAACTGGGGCTGAGACAGGATGCTGGTGGTCCGGAAGGGATGGAGGATGAGGAGATCTTGGTCGCCGGCGACGAGTGGGTGGCCTGTCCACCCCAATCCGAAATAACCAACCGCCAAGGCGCCAAGAACGCCAAGGCCGAAATGGCTTATTGGGGGAAAAAGAACAAAACTTCTGACCGCCCCATGAGTGCGTTTTCAGGTCCTTCGCTTGAAGGATCGGAACCTCGCACCCTTGGCGACCTTGGCGCCATGGCGGTTCAAGGTGTTTCTCGGATCAGGCTCCACTCACGGCGAGTTCGAGTACGTCGCGGTCGCGGGCGAGAGGAGGAGTCGCCCGGCGGCCGTGGCGCTGTCGGGGGCCTGACGGGGGATCGACTTGGCACAGAAGGCGGCGGGAAACGCCAGGCTCCTGGGCAATCGTTCGGACCGTCTTCCCGGCCCGGCGCAAAGGGAAGAGTCGATCCGGGTGGACAATTCGGGGTGGATGGCCGAGGCGCCTCTCATTTCACCTGCGGCAAGACGTGCGGCCCTTGCAAAGCTGATCGGAGGCCTTGAGAGGCTGGATCGGCTGGTGGAGCGCAACCGCGGGAAGATCGAGGAGATCTGTCGGGAGCGCGGGTTGGACTTCTCGCGCCTGATCGAGGAAGCACGCGAGGGCCTCGTGGACGCCATTCTCCATGCGGGCGCGTGAATGAAGGTCGTCCTTGAGACGGTCATCCTCATGCGTTGTGGGAAAACGAAAACCGGCGGCCGGAATCGGCCGCCGGTTTCGTGTCTGCACCTGGTGGGGAAGGAGGGACTCGAACCCTCATGAGTTGCCTCACACGCCCCTCAAACGTGCGCGTCTGCCAGTTCCGCCACTTCCCCTTTCGCGCATTTCTACCGCCCCGCGCGTCGGATTGTCAATGGAAATCAGGCTGGAGAGCCAAGAGCCGAGAGCCGAGAGGCGAGAGGCGAGCGCCAAGCACCGAGCGCCAAGAGCGGAGCGCCTAGCCCCAATCCGAAATTATTAAACCGCCAAGGCGCCAAGAACGCCAAAGGAAATGGCCTATCTGGGGGAAAGGAATCAGATTCCTGGAGGCCCCAGGAATCGGTTCTCGGGTTCTTCGTTGAAAGGATCCGAACATCGCATCTTTGGCGACCTTGGCGTCATGGCGGTTCAAGGGTTTTCTCGGAACAGGGCCAGGTGAAGGAGAACCGATCGAGAGAGGACACTTCGGCTTGTGGTCGACCGCTGTATCCGGTATGCTGTCAGCAATCATCGAGGCGCACAGGGAGGACGGAGCATGTGCGGAGCGAGAGTGGCGGCTGCGGCGGTCCTCGGAATCCTGCTGGCCGGCTGCGCCACGGTCAGGGTCTACGAGACGCGGGTGGTGACGGGCCAGGTCACGGATGAATCCGGCCAGCCCGTGGCCGACACGCCGGTGGTCATCGTCGCACGGTCCCTGGCTTTTGCGGAAATCCGGATGCAGTACGTCGAGCAGGGGCGCCAGGAGGTCAAAGGAACCACCGACGCCCAGGGTCGGTACCGGATCGAGCTGTTCCCCGGGACGCTGGGGAACAACTTCTATCTCTTCTTCTACGACAAGACCGGCTTCGACGGGGTGAAGTACCGGCGGCCCGAGCCCCTGGACATCACCCCCCTGCTGAAGAAAGATCGGGAGATCACCCGCAACCAAGTCCTCCAGTTCCAGGTCACCTGGCCCGAGTTGGAGCGCCAGATCGCGTTCTACGGCCCCGATTCGAAGCAGGGCGAGATCCTCCGGAAGCATGGCTTGCCGGAGAAACGGGAAAGCTCTGGGGCGGGTGACGCCGCCTCCGAGGTGTGGTGGTATTACGCCGACGGGGTGAGCTACTGGTTTACCGGGGGCACGCTCACCCGGACCTACGAGTTCACACCGATCCCCGCCGCCGCCCCGGCGAAGTAGGCGCGCGAAAATCCCAATTGAAAACCGACAACCGACAATGAAAAACTGGGCAACGGAGTTCATGGTTCCATTGGCCGGTTGTCGGTTGTCGGTTTTTCATTTGAAAATCCGACGCCACGAACCAGGCTGGTGAGCGCCCCCGCCAGTGCGATCCCCGCACCGATGGTCAGGGCGTGCCGGTAGGCGCCGGTCACCGCCAGGGGCTCCTGTCCGAGGACCGCCCGCAATCTCAGGACCTCCGCGCCGAAGAGCGAGCCGGAGACGGCGACCCCCAGCACATTTCCCATGGTCCGCGCGGTTGCCACGATGCCGCTTCCCAGACCCTGATGCGTCAGGGACACGCCCCCCATGATGGCGCTGTTGTTGGGAGTGGTGAAGAGCCCGATCCCCCGCCCAACCAGGCCGAGCCGCAGGACGATCGGCTGGTCCCTCCCCTCGACGCCGAGGTGACCCAAGAGCCACATCCCGGTGGCGAGGCAGGCCATGCCTGCGACCGTCGGGACCCGCGACCCGATGCGATCCGAGCAGAAGAGGATGGCGCTCGCCGCCGAGGCGGCTCCCGCGATCACGACCAGGCGGGAGGTCCAGCCCCAGGCGGCTCCCCGGCTGAGGGCCAGCACAAGACTGAAAAGGGTGACGATGAAGGCGATGGTGCCTCCCAAGCCCGGCCCCACCGTGAGGCCGATGTACACCCCGGAGGCCAGGATGCCCAGGGCCTGGCCGCGCTGAGAAGCGGGGAAGGCGCGGGTCAGGATGGCGGGGCCGATGGCGATGAGCATGGCGCCGCCGGTTGGGTGGGTGCTTGCCACCAGCCGCCGACTACATGGGCGAACCAGCACACCAGGACGACGGCGCCGGCGGTCACCATTCCCAGGGTCAGGAAAACGGCAGGCAGCCCGAAGCGCTGCCCCACAAGACCCATGGCGCTCGAAGCCACGGACCCCACGCCGAGGGCCAGGGTGAATGTGATGCCAAAGGCGGTGCCACCCAGGTGCGGGGGGGAGTGGAAGGCGATGAAGGTGTTGCTGATGGTCCCGAGGGAAAAGTGGCCCACCGACAGCAGGATGCTGAAAAGGATGAGGGGAATCCCGGCGGTCGCACCCATGCCGAAAAGGGCCAGGGCCGTTCCCACCATGCCGATCAGGAAGATCGCCTCGCGGTAGCGGGTGGCCATCAGTCGGCCCGCCAGGAGGTGGCCCAGGCCGCCGAACAGCAGGGCCAGGCTGGCGATGGAGCCGCCCCGGCCCACCCGGGACGCGGTGAGGCCGGGAATTTGGGCGCGGTCCGAGAGGTACGCCGGCAAGAAAGTCGAGAAGCCCTGGAAGACGAAGCCCATCAGCGTCTCCACGGCAAAGAGGATCAGCAGAGGAAGCGTGAGGCTGCTCCAGGCCGCCGCGCGCCGGCCCGCCGGCGAAAGAGGCGGCCCGCCCGCACCGCGCAGGAACTTCTCCTGGCTCTGCCAGAGGGGGAGCGCCAGGCACAGACCCGGGATGGCGCCGACCAGATACGCGGCCCGCCACCCCCAGCGCACCGCGACCACGGCGGCGATGACCGGAGAAGCCGCCAGACCGACGTTTCCCAGCACGCCGGTCAACCCGAATGCCCGACCGACATCCACGCCCTCCACGTTCCGAAG
>JACQVO010000244.1 GCA_016209725.1 Candidatus Methylomirabilota bacterium
CCCGCATGAGGCCGAACCCGGTCACCTGGCCGAAGATGACAGCATCCAGATCCCACTTGTGGAAGAAGTCCAAGACCTGCTGTTCGGTCCCGCGCCGCACGATCAGGAGCATGCGCTCCTGGGACTCGGATAGCATCACCTCGTAGGGGATCATCCCCGTCTCGCGGCGCGGCACCTTCGCCAGGTCGATCTCGATCCCCATCCCGCCGCGACTGGCCATCTCGCAGGTCGAGCAGGTCAGCCCCGCTCCCCCCATGTCCTGGATCCCCACGACGGTGTCGCCGGCCATCAACTCCAGGCACGCCTCGATGAGCAGCTTCTCTTTGAACGGGTCGCCCACCTGGACCGTCGGCCGGCGCTCCTCCGACGCCTCATCAAACGTCTCGGAGGCCATGGTGACCCCGTGAATCCCGTCCCGGCCCGTCTTGGCCCCCACGTAGATGACCGGATTCCCCTCGCCGCTGGCCCGGGCCAGGAAGATCCGATCCTTGGGGGCGATCCCAAGACAGAAGACATTCACCAGGGGATTGCCCGCATACGTCTCCGAGACGCAGAGCTCACCCCCTACCGTCGGGACCCCCACCGCATTCCCGTAGGCCGCGATCCCCCCCACCACGCCACCCAGGAGGTAGCGGGTCTTGGCACTCGTCAGCTCGCCGAACCGCAAAGGATCCATGAGGGCGATGGGGCGCGCGCCCATGGTGAAGATGTCCCGGATGATGCCGCCCACCCCGGTGGCCGCGCCCTGGTGAGGCTCGATGAAGGAGGGATGGTTGTGGCTCTCCATCTTGAAGACGATGGCCAGGCCGTCTCCGATGTCCACCACGCCGGCGTTCTCGCCCGGCCCCTGCAGGATGCACTCCCCCTGCGTCGGGAATTGCGACAGGTGCACGCGGGAACTCTTGTAGCTGCAGTGCTCCGACCACATCACCGAGAAGATCCCCAGCTCCGTGAAATTCGGGTCGCGCCCCAGGATCGCCTGGATCTGGCGGTACTCCTCGGGCGTGATCCCATGCTGGGCGATCAGCTCAGGCGTGATGGCGTTGGGCTCGCGCATCGACCCACTCAAAAGCGTTCGGCAGTTCGACCGTTCGGCTGTTCAGGGTCCGCTGGTACTGCCGAACTGCGGAACTGCCGAACCGTCGAACGTCCTTCAGGTGGAGTGCCCAGGCTCAGCGCCGGAGCACGCCCTCCAGGAGACCCTGGAACAGAATCCGGCCGTCCTCGGAGCCCAGGAGGGCTTCGCTCGCCCGCTCCGGGTGCGGCATGAGCCCGACGACGTTTCTCCCCTCGTTGCAGACCCCCGCGATATTCTCCAAGGAGCCGTTCGGGTTTGCCTCCTCGGTGATCTGCCCGTCCGGCGTGCTGTAGCGGAAGACGATCTGCCCGCTGCTTTGCAGACGGGCCAGCGTCTCGGGCGAGGCATAGTATCGCCCCTCGCCGTGCGAGATCGGAATCTTCAGGACCTGGTCCGACCGTGCGGTTTGCGTGAAGGGGGTGTCGGTACTTTCCGTGCGGATATGGACCCAGCGGCACCGGTATTGGAGTGAATGATTCCGGAGGAGTGCCCCCGGCAACAGCCCGGCCTCGCACAGGATCTGGAACCCGTTGCAGCTTCCCAGGACCGATCCCCCATCCCGGGCGAACCGGATCAGCGCGTCCATCACGGGGGAGAAGCGGGCGATGGCCCCGCAGCGCAGGTAATCCCCGTGGGCGAATCCGCCCGGCAGGAACAGGCAGTCGTATCCCGCCACCGAGGTGTCCTTGTGCCAGACGTAGCCCCAGTCCACCCCGAGGACATCCTGAAAGACGTGGCCGAAGTCCTGGTGGCTCCACGTCCCCGGGAAGATCAGGACCCCCCACCTCATTCGCCCACCTCGCAGATCTGGAAGACGTAGTCCTCGATGACCGGATTCGCCAGCAGCTTCCGGCACATTTCGTCCACTTGGGCCCTGGCCTTCACCGGGTCCCGCTCGGCCAGGTGCAGGACCATGAACTTGCCGATGCGGCAGTCGGTGACACCCTGGAAGCCCAGGGTCGCCAGACCACTGCGGACGGTATCTCCCTGCGGGTCCAGGACACTCCTCTTGAGCGTGACGTGGATCTGGGCTTCGAGCATGACGGGCCTCTCGACAATGTGGGGGACGGGACCGTCGATCAAAAGCGTTCGACCGTTCGGCCGTTCGACGGTTCGGCGGTACTGGAACAGCCGAACAGCCGTACTGCCGAACGCATTCGGTGCGATCAGGTGCACACCCGCCGAAAGATCTCCTGATAGGCAGCCGCCTCGCGGGCGAGGCTGCGGCGCGCCCGATCCCTGCCGAGGTTCTCCCGGGTGGTCCGGTCCCAGAAGCGACAGCCGTCCGGCGTCAACTCGTCCCCCAGGAGCAGCGCGCCCTTGTGCCGGCCGAACTCGACCTTGAAGTCCGCCAGCAGAATCTCCCGCTCGGCGAAGAACGGCAACAGGATCCCGTTGGCGCGGAAGGTGGTCTCGCGGATGGCCCGCAGCTCCTCGGAGCCGGCCAGCCCCAGGGCCCGGACGTGATACTCGTTCAGCAGGGGATCCCCCAGGGCATCGCTCTTGTAATAGAACTCCAGCACCGGGGCGGGCAGCGTCGTTCCCACCTCCATCCCCAGGCGCTTGGCCAGGCTGCCGGCGGCGATATTCCGCAGGACCACCTCCAACCGGATCATCTCCAGCCGCCGCACCAGCATGTCCCGCTCGCCCGCCAACTCCACGAAGTGGGTGGGGATCCCGTTCTTCTGGAGCAGGGTGAACAGCGCCGCCGAGATCTGGTTCTTCATGGCGCCGCGCTTCGCCATTTTCAGTCGGGGGACGGATCCGACGAGCATGGGCGTATCTTTGAACCGTTGGATGAGCAGGGCGGGGTCCTCCGTCTCGTAGAGGATCTTCCACTTGCCCTCGTAGATCTTCCGCCCCCGCGACAAAAAACGGCTGCTGGACACTGGAAATTGGAAATTGGGCTGGGATCCCATCCTGTCTCTTGTCTTTCGCCGTCCAGTTTCCATCTTCCTGTTTCCAGTTTCCGTCTTCAGTTTCCGTCTTCCAGTTTCCAGTTTCTACCCCAAACCGACGCGCCGAAAGATCTCGTTGACGTGGCGCAGATGATACCCCAGATCGAAGCAGCTTTCAATTTCGGCTTCCCCCAGCACCGCGCGCACCTCGGGATCGTCCTTCAGGAGGGTCCGAAAGTCCTCGCCTCCCTCCCACGCCCGCATGGCGTTTCGCTGCACCATCCGGTAGGCCGCCTCCCGGGAAGCGCCGGCCCTGGCGAGAGCCAGCAGGACCTGCTGCGAGAAAATGACGCCGTGGGTCGCGTCCAGGTTCCGCCGCATGCTCTCGGGGTACACCCGGAGCCCCTCCAGGATCTCCCGAAGGCGCACCAGGAGGTAGTCCAGCAGGACGGTGCTGTCGGGCAGAATCACCCGCTCCACGGAGGAATGGCTGATGTCCCGCTCATGCCAGAGCGCGATGTTTTCCATGGCCGCGACGCTGTAGCCACGCAGGAGCCTGGCTAAGCCTGCGATGCGCTCGCACGCGACCGGGTTTTTCTTGTGCGGCATGGCGGAAGACCCCTTTTGCCCGCGCCCAAACGGCTCCTCCACCTCCTGGATCTCGGTGCGCTGGAGGTTGCGAATCTCGGTGGCGAGTTGTTCGAGGCCGCCGCCGACCAGGG
>JACQVO010000030.1 GCA_016209725.1 Candidatus Methylomirabilota bacterium
CGGGATCGCCGGGGCCAAGCATCCGGTGATGATGGCCGGGGCGATGCGCAAGGCGGTGGAGGCCGGCCGGTCGGCCTACCTGGCCGGGCGCATCCCCAAGAAATCCTATGCCACCGCCTCGACGACCATGGAGGGGATGATTGAGTAGTGGGCACAAATGCAGGGGAAATGCGGAATGGCGAATGCGGAATGATCCTCGGACTCTGCAATTCCGCAATCCGCAATCCGAAGGAGTGGGGTTTGTATCTGGTGACGGACCGCCGTCAAACGGGCGGCGACCTCCTGGGCGTGGTGGACTTGGCCCTGCATGCCGGGGTGCGCGCGGTCCAGCTCCGAGAGAAGGATCTTTCGACGCGCGATCTGTACGATCTCGCCGGGAAGCTCCTAGCGATGACGCGGGCGGTCGGAGCAATGCTGCTCATCAACGACCGGGTGGATGTGGCCATGGCCCTTTCCGCTGACGGGGTCCACCTGACGCGGCGGAGCCTTCCGCCCCGGGAGACCCGCGAGCTCCTGGGGCCGGCGCGGCTCATTGGGATCTCATGCCATTCCCCGGCAGAGGTGCAGGAGGCGGTGGACGGGGGCGCGGACTTCATCGTCCTAGGCCCCATCTTTGAAACGCCCTCAAAAGCGGCATTCGGTCCCCCGCTGACCACGGCGCTCCTGCGGGAGGCGCGGGCGAGGACATCGCTGCCGATCCTGGCAATCGGGGGAATCCGGGGGAGCAGGGTGCCCGAGGTGATGGCGGCGGGAGCAGATGGAGTTGCCGTGATCTCGGCGGTCATGGCCGCTCCCGACCCTGGCGTGGCTGCGACTCAACTTCTTGAGGCAGTTGCTCTCGCCAGAACTCAGGGGACGTCGGTGGCCAGAGAGACCTAGAGGCGTTCGGCAGTTCGGCAGTTCGACCGTTCGGCAGGACGGGAACAGCCGAACCCTCGAACAGGCGAACGCTCTTGCCGTGTGAGTGAGATGTGGATCATCGTTGACGGGTATAACGTCATTCGGCAGTGGCCCGAGCTGGCCATGCTGGATCGTGCCGACCTCCAATCCGGCCGGGAGGCTCTGCTTCGAGAGCTTCAAGTGTACCGCCGGGCCAAGGGGCACCGGATCACGGTTGTCTTCGACGGCCGGGAGCAGGGCGGGTTCTCCGAGGCGACCGAGAGCGTCGGGGGGATCGGCGTGCGGTATTCACGGCGAGGGGAGACGGCTGATCTTGTCATCGCGCGCCTGGCGGCCGAAGGCGGCCAGGGAGCCGTCGTGGTCAGCTCCGACCGGGAAGTCGCCGCCGCCGCGCGGCGGACAGGCGCCGCCTGGGTTGCCGCCGCAGAGTTTGTGGCCAGGATCGAGGCGAGCAGCGTGGCATCTCTGAAGGGGGGCGACGAGGAAGACCGGCCGGCCAAGATGCGCAAGGGAAACGCGCGGCGCCCACCCAAGGCCGAGCGGCGGCGGCAGCACCGCCTGAAGGGCCTCTGAGATGAGCACGTCGAGGAACCGGGAGGGAACCGGCATTCACACCTCGTGGTTCGAGGAGGAGCGGCTCATGCCACCCACGTCATCCGATCAGGTGGTTGATCTCCGCAGCGATACGGTGACCAAGCCGACACCGGAGATGCGGCGGGCCATGGCCGAGGCGGAGGTGGGGGACGACGTCTTCGGCGAGGATCCGACCGTCAACCGCCTGGAGGCGCTGGCGGCCGAGCGGCTCGGGAAGGAGGCCGGCCTCTTCGTTGTCTCGGGGACCATGGGGAATCAGGTGAGTGTGCTGGCCCAGACGCAGCGGGGAGACGAGATCATCCTGGAGGAGGGGTCCCATGTCTTCAATTTCGAGGTAGCGGCCCTGGTCGTCCTCTCGGCCGTGCAGCCGCGGACGCTGCGGGGACGCTACGGCATCCTGGATCCGGAGGATGTCCGGCGGGCCCTGCGGGGGCCCAACATCCACCTCCCCCGGAATACGCTCGTCGTCGTGGAGAGCAGCCACAACCGCGGGGGCGGCACCGTGTATCCTCCGGAGACCCTCCGCGCGATCCGGTGCATCGCCACGGCGCACGGGATGGCCGTCCACCTGGATGGGGCCCGCCTGTTCAATGCCGGCCTGGCGACCGGAACGCCCGTGCGGGAGCTGGCAGCCCAGGCCGACTCGGTGACCTTCTGCCTCTCCAAGGGGCTCGGGGCGCCGGTGGGGTCCGTGGTCGTGGGGACGCGGGCGTTCATTGATCGCGCGCGACGCGCGCGAAAGATGCTGGGCGGGGGAATGCGGCAAGCCGGCATCCTGGCGGCGGCCGGCCTGGTTGCCCTCGAGACGATGGTGGACCGCTTACGCGAGGATCATGAGAACGCGCGCGTCCTGGCGGAGGGGTTGGCGGCCCTGCCGGGGATCGTGGTCGATCTCGCGCGGGTACAGACGAACATCGTGATCTTCAACGTAGAGCGCCGAGATCTGGACGCCCCCGGCCTCATCCTCAAGCTCGCGGAACAGGGGATCAAGGCGCTCAGCATCAGTCAGGACTCGATCCGCATGGTGACCCACAAGGACGTGGAGCGGGGGGGAATCCTGCGAGTACTCGAGGCGCTTCGGACGATCCTCGGCTGACCGAACAGAGAGGAAGCCAGCCCCAATCCGGAATTATCAACCGCCAATCCCGCCACGGGCGGGACAAGGACGCCAAAACGACATGGCTCTTTGGATGAAACGAACGAAATCTCTGAACGCCCCATGGACCGCCTTTCGCGTCCTTCGATAGAGGGTTCGAAACCTCCTATCGTTGGCGACCTTGCCGCACCAACGGCGGTGCCGTTGGTACCGGCGGTTCAAAGTTTTTCTCGGAAAAGGACTGGGACGCTGGACGGTGTGAATGGAAGAGCCCTGGGCTGTACGCCCAGGGCTCTCAGGTCCTCCAGAACGCCAGCCGCCCTTGGAGCTTGCCGGCCTCCAGGCCTTCAAGCCTCTCAGCGAATCGCGTTCTTCAGAGCCGTACCTGCCCGGAACTTAGGCACCTTGGCTGCCTTGATCTTGATGGTCTCACCGGTCTGGGGGTTCCGTCCGTTCCGGGCAGCCCGGCGACCGACCGCAAAGGTTCCGAATCCAACGAGACTTACCCGCTTCCCCCGCTTCAATGAGTCCCGGACGCCCGCCGTGAAGCTGTCCAGCGCCGCCTCGGCGGCCCTCTTGGTGATCTTGGCGTCCTTGGCCATCCGCTCCACCAGCTCCGCCTTGGTCATGGGCCTTCCTCCTTTCCTGCCGCCCCCTACCCGATGCCGATACAGACCGACCCGACGAGTGCGTGTGTCGCTCTTATCAGAGGCGTCCGAGGGGTGTCAAGGCAAAAAGAAGTATTCGGGCTTCGTTGTGAGGCCCTCGGCCTGAGGTTTTCGCGGGAGCCTCAGACGAACGCCTCGGGACGAAGGCTCAGCCCGAACGCGTCCCTTATAAAGCCATTTCTGGGTCACCCCGTCGGGTTCTCCGGCGCCATGCGGCCAATCGTTTCTGGATCTCCGCCTCCAACCCACGGTTGGTGGGCCGATAGTAGACGCGACCCCGAAGGCTCTCGGGCAGGTGGTCCTGCTCCGCATGGGCCCCCTCGTAGTCGTGGGCGTACTTGTACCCTTCGGCGTAGCCCAGTTCCTTCATCAGGGGAGTGGGGGCGTTTCGAATGTGGAGGGGCACCGGCTCCGCCGGGGCGGAGGCCACGTCTGCCTGCGCCTCGTTGAAGGCGACGTAGACGGCGTTGCTCTTCGGCGCCGTGGCCAGGTAAGCCGCGCACTGGGCCAAGGCCAGCTCCCCCTCCGGGGTTCCCAGGAAATGGTAGGCGTCTTTGGCCGCCACGGCCAGCCGCAGGGCAGACGGATCGGCGTTCCCGACGTCCTCGGAGGCGAAGCGGATCAGGCGCCGAGCGATGTAAAGCGGGTCCTCGCCGGAGGCCAGCATGCGGGCCAGCCAGTACAGGGCCGCGTCGGGATCGCTGCCCCGCAGGCTCTTGTGCAATGCCGAGATGAGATTGAAGTGCTCCTCCCCCGCCTTGTCATAGAGGAGGCTCCTCCGCTGCGCTGCCTCCTGGACGGCGGCCAGACCGATCTCGCCGGGCTCGGGGGAAGCCTCGACCAAGTGGGCCGATAGCTCCAGGAGATTGAGGGCGGCGCGCGCGTCCCCGTTGGCCCAGCGCGCAATCGCCATGAAGGCCTCCTCCGTCACCCGCACGGCTCGCTTCCCGAGCCCCCGGTCGGGGTCCCCGACCGCCCGGTCCAGGATCAGCCGGATTTCTGGCTCGGACAGCGGGTGCAGCACCAAAACCTTGGACCGGGACAGGAGCGGGGCGATCACCTCGAAGGAAGGGTTTTCGGTGGTGGCGCCGATCAGGGTGATGGTGCCGCGTTCCACGTGGGGGAGGAAGGCGTCCTGTTGCGCCTTGTTGAAGCGGTGGATCTCGTCCACGAACAGGATCGTCCGCTGGCCCGCGCCGCGGAGCCTGCGGCCCGCATCGGCGATGACCTCCTTGATCTCCTTGATGCCCGAGGTGACTGCCGAGAAGGGGATAAAGGCGGCGTTGACCCGGCCGGCCATGAGCATCGCCAGGGACGTCTTGCCCGTGCCCGGCGGCCCCCACAGGATGAGGGACGGGATCTGCCCCCGCTCCAGGGCGACCCGCAGGACCTTGCCCTCGCCCAGGAGGTGCGCCTGGCCGACGAACTCGTCCAGGGTCCTGGGCCGCATCCGGTCGGCCAGGGGCGCCGCCTTGGACGGGGGCGGCGACTCGGGGGGGAAGAGGTCCAGGGTCAT
Source organism: Candidatus Methylomirabilota bacterium (assembly GCA_016209725.1). Lineage (GTDB taxonomy): Bacteria > Methylomirabilota > Methylomirabilia > Methylomirabilales > 2-02-FULL-66-22 > 2-02-FULL-66-22. Next base: position 4,775 of record JACQVO010000030.1, read on the forward strand.
CCTCGGTTCTACGTTCGATGTTCGAGGTTCAAGGTCATTGCCGCTAAGTTAATTATGTTTCGGGTGCAACTACTCGATTCTGCTATACTGAGGGCCCATAGACCTTCTCACGAAAGGAGGGACTATGGCCCCACACCGCTCGGCCCCGGTGGAGCTCGACCTCGGTCGCGTCCTGGAGCTGTTGCGGACCCACATCACTGCCGCCCTCTGCCGGACGGTCTTCGCCAC
>JACQVO010000239.1 GCA_016209725.1 Candidatus Methylomirabilota bacterium
AAGGTCATCGCCATCAACTATGCGGTGCTCCGGCAGTTTGCCGGCAACAACTTCGGCATCCCAGCTCACTTCGCTGTGTCTCTGCTGGAACTGGCAAAGGGATTCCGGTGAGGACAGCCCCTCGCGGCGGGGGCGCCCACCGAGCTTTACGCCGTGAGCCGGTTCTGGGAGAAGCCAGACCGGCGGACGGCCGCACGCCTTTTCGCCCGCGGCCATTTCTGGCATCGGTTCAATTTCCGCCCGAGCTGGCTGCCGGCGTACCTGCAGACCCAGGCGCAGGCGGCACCTGCCTCGCGAACAGCCTGAAAGCTGTGAGACATAAGACGAACGAGGTGGAAGACGTTTTGCGGAATGAGATGCCGAAAGGCGGCAAAGGATGAAACCCATGAGGCCAGTGATTATCGCGAGTGCAGCCAGGACCCCCATCGGCAGCTTCAACGGGGCCCTGAAGGGGGTCCCGGCGACGAAGCTGGGAAGCCTGGTCCTGGCCGAGGCGGTCAAGAGGGCCGGAATGGAGGCGGGCCAGGTGGACGAGGTGATCATGGGAAACGTCCTCTCCGCAGGCTTAGGCCAGGCCCCGGCTCGCCAGGCCGCCCTGGGAGCAGGTCTCCCCGAGTCTGTGGGAGCCTTGACGATCAGCAAGGTCTGCGGCTCAGGGCTCATGGCGGTCGTGCTGGCTGCTCGGGCCATCGCGCAGGGCGACGCCGAGGTGGTGGTGGCCGGAGGGCATGACTTCCACATGGGGATGTGCGGCGAGTTGTGCGCCGCGACATGCCAGATCGGCCGCGAAAGCCAGGACGAATATGCGATCCAAAGCTACCAGCGTGCCTTGAAGGCCCAAAGGGAAGGAAAGTTTGCCGCCGAGATCGTCCCGGTGCAGGTCGCCACCGCCAGGGGGGAAAGGGACGTCTTCGAGGAGGATGAGGACCCTCGGCGGCTCGATCCTGACAAGCTGAAGCGGCTTGCGCCCAGCTTTCAGCCCGACGGGACCGTCACCGCCGGGAATGCCCCGTCGGTCAATGATGGCGCGGCGGCCCTGACCGTGATGTCGCTTTCGAGATCAACGAGGCATTTGCCGTCGTCGCCCTCGCGGCCATCCAGCGCCTTGGCCTGGACCGGGAACGGGTCAACGTGAACGGTGGGGCGGTCGCCTTGGGTCACCCCATCGGCGCCAGCGGGGCCCGCATCCTGACCACCCTGCTCTACGCCATGCAGGACCGTGGGGCGACGCTGGGCCTGGCTGCAATTTGCTTAGGGGGAGGAGAGGCCGTGGCCATGGCGGTAGAGCGTCTCTATTCAGCCTCGCCGGCTTCCTGGCCTCCCTCGGGCCCCCCACCGCTTTCGGAACGGGCATAGGATTCCACTGATCGGCTACGCATCGAATATCGGCGCAGAGCCGAGAGAGGAGAAGGGAAGAGTGGAAGCACCCCGCCCTCTTTCTCCGCTCGTGCCTCCCGGGGGCGAGGAAGCAGGATAACCTTGCGACGATTCTGGGCACATCTCCAGGTTTGCCTGCTGATGGCCGGGATGTTGCTGACGGCGTGTGCTGCCGGCCGGATCAGGGATGGAGCGTACCTCAACGAGGCCAAGGGCTTTGCTGTCCGGCTTCCATCGGAAGCATGGGAAGTCGAGATGGGCAAGGAGCCGGATCTGCAATTGCGCCATCGGGGTCGCCGTGCGGGAATTGTGGTTAATGCCACCTGTGGTGAGATCCCACCGGGCCGCCCCCTGGAGATCGCGAGCCGACACCTCTTTTTCGGCATCCACGGGAAAGACATATTGCGGCAGGAGCTTCGCATGAATGGCAGCAGGGAAGCGGTGGAGGTGGTCCTGCGGGGCAGCTTGGAAGGCCAGGAACTCCTCCTCCATGGCTTCTCCGTGAAGGGGACCGGTTGTGTTTATGACCTGGTGCTGTTCGCCCCTCCTCAGCAGTACGCGGAGGCCGATCAGGAATTCGGGGCCATGGTTCGCCATTTTCAACTCTTGGGGGCGGAGAAGCCATGAGGCGCTTCTTCGCCTATCTGGGCGGGGCCTTTCTCTTGGCGTTCCAGGCCTTCCGCTTTGCAATCCGCCCTCCTTACCATGTGAGCCTCCTCGTGGCGCAGATCCATGCCATGGGGGTCCTCTCCCTCGTTTTGACCCTGGTCGCCGGCCTCTTTGCCGGGATGGTGGTGGCCCTCCAGGGGGCGCACGAGTTGGAGCGTTTCGGGGCGACCCTCTACATCGGCCCCACAGTGGCTCGGTCCATGGTGCGGGAGGCGGCCCCGGTCATGACGGCGCTCCTCGTCGGGGGGAAGGTCGGCGCAGGGATCACGGCCGAGCTGGGTGCCATGAAGGTCACGGAGCAGGTCGATGCCCTCCGGGCCATCGGGGCAAACTACGTGAAGTTTCTGGTCGTCCCGCGACTCCTGGCTGGCCTCGTGGTCTTCCCGCTCCTCACCATCGTTGCGAACGTCGCGGGCGTCATCGGCGGCCTTCTGGTGGCGATGTTTCAGTACCGGCTCGACTACGTCCTCTACTGGAACACCATCTTCAACTTCACCACCTTTCAGGACTACTTTAGCGGCTTGGGCAAGTCGGTGGTGTTCGGCTTCCTGATAGCGTTGGCCGGCTGCTACCAGGGGTTGACGTTTACTGGGGGGAGTGTCGAGCTCGGGCGCGCCACCACCGGGACAGTGGTGGTCATCGGGATCGCCGTCCTGGTGGCCGACTATCTCCTGACCCAGCTCTTCTTTCTGCTGTAGGGGAACCATGCCTGAGCCGATGATGGAGCGGTCAGAGATCCTCCGGATCCACGGGATCCACAAGACCTTCAGCGCTCACCAGGTCTTGAGCGGGATCGATCTCAGCCTCCGAGCTTGCGAAACAGTCGCCATTCTCGGGGGGAGCGGCTCTGGCAAGACGACCCTGCTCAAGTTAATCGCCGGCCTCAGCAGACCGGACCGGGGACAGATCTTCCTCTTCGGGAAGGACATCATCCCCCTGAGCGAACAGGAGCTGCTCCCCTTCCGGAAGCGGATGGGGGTAGTCTTCCAAGGGGCCGCCCTCTTTGACTCCCTCACCGTCCTCGAGAATATCGCGTTTCCCTTAAGGCTTCACACGAGGACAAGTGAGAGGGAGATCCGGACTCGAGTCGCCGCGCTCCTGGCGCAGGTGGGGCTGCCCGGGATCGGGGAGCAGTACCCGGCGGGGCTGAGCGGTGGCATGAAGAAACGGGTGGGGATCGCGCGGGCGCTGGCCCGCGAGCCGGAGCTCGTCCTCTTCGACGAGCCCACGGCAGGCCTGGATCCCAAGAACGCCCGGATGATCTGTGACCTGATCGCGGAGTTACGCCGGACGGTCTGTGAAACCTCGGTGGTGGTGACTCACGATCTGCAGTGCGCCTTCGCGATATCGGACCAGATCGCTTTTCTCGATCAGGGCAAGATCATCGAGGTTGCGACCCCCGAAAACTTCCGGAGGTCGTCACGGCCTGAAGTGCAGATGTTCTTGGAGGGCGCATTCGACCAGCACACCCCGATGCGCTTAGCCGAGGGGAGGCTTACATGGAACAACGGCCCAGCGTGAGGCTGGTTGTGGGAATCTTCGTCTTTGTCGGGCTCTTCCTCTTTGCCGCGTCGATCTTTCTCCTGGGCGAGCGGGGACGGTACTTTTCCAGGCAGCATCATCTCAAGGCCTTCTTCACCAGTGTGGCCGGCCTGCACGAGGGGGCGACGGTGCGCCTGGCGGGCGTGGCGGCCGGCCGGGTGAGCCGTATCCAATTGCCCAGTCCGCCCGAGCAGAAAGTGCTTGTGGAACTGAGTGTGGCTGGAGGGGCGATCGAGAACGTGCGCCGGGACTCGGTCGCCCGGATCGAAACCCTGGGCTTCTTGGGGGACAAGTTCATCGAAATCAGCGTGGGAAGTCCCCAAGAGCCTCGCCTCCCCGACGAGGCCACTCTCCGGGTCGAAGAACCCCCTGATTTCGGCGCGATTGTCGGGCAGGGGCAGCGCGTCCTCGGGCACGCAGAGCGGATCGCCGGCTCTCTCGATACCATGCTCTCGACCCTTGAAAAGGCCAGGACGGTCGAGGCTGTTGCTGGTGCGGCCGGAACGCTGGAGAGGCTTGCGGCTTCGCTGGAGCGGGGCCAAGGGGCGCTAACCTGGCTGGCAAAGGACCCCGAAAGCAAGCGGCTGGTTGCCGAGACGATTGACTCCGTTCGGGCCGTGGCCGCCTCCGTGGATCGAGGGAACGGGGCGCTGCCGTGGCTGATTCGGGATCCAGACAGCCGACGATTGGTGCAGGACCTCGGCCGCGCCGCCGACGCGTTAGCGGCCTTGTCTAGGGAGGTGAAGGAAGGTCGGGGCTTGGCCCATGCCCTGATCTATGATCCGGAGGGCGGGAAGCTAGTTGACAGGGCCTCGCAGACGCTTCAAGAAATCGATTCGCTGCTCCAGGCCATCCGGGCCGGCGATGGTGCGATCCCGACCCTCCTATTTGATCCGAAGTCCAGGGATCTGGTGGACAATCTCACGGAGGCGTCGCGGCAGCTAAAAGAGATCGGCGAGAAAGTCGCCCGGGGCGAGGGGACCCTGGGGGCATTCCTGGTCGATCCTACCGTCTATGAGAATTTGACGGCGCTCTTGGAAGGCGCCCGGCGGAGCTGGATCCTCCGTTCGGTGATCCGGAGCACCCTGGAATCGGGCCGGGAGATACAGGATGAAAACGCAACCGGGAAGACAACTGGGAAATGAAGGGCCACGAACTGCCGCGTCGCAATTCGAAGATCCCTTTAACGGTTTTTCCCCATCGAGTCGGCACCACGCACGTGACGCTCTACTGGGACTGCCGGCGCCCGGAACCGGGCCTGCTGCGACTGGACGGGGTGGCCCAGAACCCCTACTTGTCCGAGGTCCGATTCCTGGAGTTGGAGCTGGTCGGCGTGGACGCCATGGGCCGAGTCGTTTCTCACACGAGAGCTGCCATTCCGGAGATCATCCTCCGCACCCGGCAATTCTCCGCATTCCGTCTGGATCTGCGGACAGTGGGGAAAGAGGTTCGCTTCGACCTGTTCTACAGCTATCGGTCCCACGGGAGCCTCCGCTCCTCCGAGGGGAACACCTCCATTCCGGTTGTGAAGGCTGCGACCGGAGGCCCGTGGCTGTTGGCCCAGGCGCCAATTCGGTTCATGGCCATGGACGTCTGTTCCAAGGAGAGGCACACGGCGCCTAAGGCGGGCGAGTGAGTCCACCCCGCCGCCCTCGGCCCTCAGACAGGGGTCCCAATGCCCCCGCACTGGCCTCTCTCGCCTGAAGCCCTGCAAGCGGTCATGGCCGGTTCTTACCGAGCGCTGAGAATCCCCTACGTGCGAACGAGGGCGGCCCTCGCCGTCACACTGCACCAATGATAGGGTCAACCCGATGGAATGGAGACCTCAGTCTCCAAGCGAGACCAAGTGTCCCCTGAGGTGAAAGGGCCGTATAACCGCTTGGTTGGCTAAGAGAGACGCCTCGAGAGGGCTTGAGTCTCCGAGGCGTCGAGGAGAAGCGAGAGGACGGCCTACCGGCCTGGATCAGCGCGATGGACCGTCTCGCCTCTGCCCGACCCGTCCCTCCGGTTATCCGGGTGGATCGCCTGACCCTACCCTATCCGCAAGGGACAGGTCAGAGCAGGTCACGGCATACGGCCCAGGCGGGCATCATGCCAATGGAGCGGGGGGATCGCCTCCCTACCGGACATCAGGTCCTTCGATGCCCTGAGAGGGCAGCGCGCTACTCCGACGGATATCGGGGCCCTCGAGACCCTTCGGCGGCACCTTGGCTCGAATGCCCGGCCCCTCTTGACCCTTGGGCGGAACCTTCGGCGGGTCCATCGCTGCGAATGCCGGACTCACGCTCACCGCGAGCACGCCCACGATGGCGACCAGCGTAATCAGGCGCTTCATGACACACCCCCTTACCCCTTGCGGGACCACGTCGAGCCTGGTCTGATCTAATTGAATGGTCAACTGACAGAAACCTGAGAAGGCAACCGCCGTGCCAAGTCGGACGACCCCGAGAAAAGCCAGCGCAAGTACGCCTGCACACAGGGATACTCAGGAGCGCCACGACGACACAAGGGAATGCACTCTCAGAAATAGTGCTCCAAGAAATAGCAGGCTGCTCCAGAACAATCCAGCCTGCGGGGAAGAAGCTGTTGAATCACCAGGCGCCTATTTGCCGCCCGCCACCCGAGGAGTCGCCGGTGCCCCGAACGTGATCGGCATCGGGACGGGCTTATCCATCTTGATCATCTTCGTCGGACACACCGGCAGTGTGGGGAACATCGGCCGGAACTCGGACTTGACGCATTTCCAGTTGAGGGGATTGGTGGCCAGATGGCTCGGCAGCCCGTCTCTTACCTCTCCGCAATTGCCGAGGCTGCGGCAATTCGCCCCCCCGTCTGCCGCCACCGTCCTGGGAAGGAGGATGATCCACACTCCCAGCCCAAGCGCGATCACCAGCAGGATCCAACTCTTGCGCATGGTGCCCTCCTTGCTCCCTTCCTCCCCCTGGGAACGCCCTACTCCTTGATGGACTGCTCCAGCTTGGCACAGACGATGTGCCCCGCCTCGAAATGGAGGGCCAGCTTGCCATAGAAGCGCCGGCCCGTGAGATCCGCGACCAGCTCGCTGACGCGGCTGAGTGACAGGCCCCTGGGGCGTGTCCGCCCCAGCGCGGCATTGGCCGCCCGCTCGAGACTATCGGCGGCATCCGTACGCCCTCCGATTCGCGGAGGCAGGACCTGGGTCCTCGAAGTCTCCATCGGTGTCTCCTCGTCCTCGGATTTCTCCGGCCTACCCCATCGGGAGCGGGGGTGGGGTCATTTGACCGATTCTTCCCGATGAGGACAGGCTGGAGAACGTGGCGCCCCGGGTACCCCTCGGATGCATGGGCCGGCGCCGGGGCTCGCCGCCGCGGGGGCCCGCCTCTTCACCGGATGTCTGGGCCTTCGATCCCCTGAGGCGGATTCTGCGTGCTCTTGCGGATGTCGGGTCCCTCGATGCCTTTGGGCTCCACTTTGGCCCGGATGTCCGGCCCCTCGGTACCCTTGGGCGGGACCTTGGGCGGATCCATGGCGGCAAAGACCGGGCCGATGCCGATTCCGAGTACCGCCACCGCGACCGCGAGTGCAATCAGGCGCTTCATGACGAACCTCCTTGCCCTTTGGGGGCGCTCCCGAGTCGCATCCGCTCGGGGTCAACTGTGAACCAATACTTCACCTGAAAAGCAACCCCAGTGCCAAGTACCGGGGGTAGCGCGAACTCCGCGTCCTCACAGGGTCCACGGGCGTCTTGCCCATGAACGTGGCCTTCTGTCACAGCCATGAAGGCTTCCGTGTCGGAACAGTGCGCTCCAGAATGACTCACAAGGCCGGTCCCATGCATCGATAAAGGAATGATGGTCAGAGGGTGAGGCCGTGAATGCACCTGGGACCGGGGGTGGATTCTGTGGAGGGCGGAGGCTTCCCTGAATCCGGGCCAGGGGGAAGATCCAAAATACCCCGTCCGGGGGATCCCAGTAGTATCTCGATGGCGTTTGCCGTCCAACCGCAGCAGAAGCAACCCCGCGCACATGCGGAGGCAACCGCACCAGGATCCTCGATCAGCTCAGAGTCTGATTTTCGATCGCCTTTTCCTTTTCCGGGCTTCCTTCAATACCGAACACTTCCACGCTTCGCCACAGCTTGACCTTGGCCTCCCGCCAGTCCATCGCCGGTGCTACCTGCTGGAAGTAGAACTCCAGTTCGACCTCTAGAGCTCGCCGATGGCGGGCGGAACGATGAACATCACCGATGTTCCATTCGCCCTCGGGTCAGGCAGGGAAGAAGATCAGCTCTTCTCCTTCCAGCAGGAAGATGCTGTAGTCCCGATTCTGCTTAACGATCGGGCGAAGAGTCGCGGGGAGCTCGAAATCCATTTCTGCCATGGTAAGCGCCCTCCTTGCTCTGCCGACGATGCCACAAGGGGATCTTCCTCCTGCCGCCGGACCGGCCAAGAGGAGCCCGCGCACCGTTCACTCAGCCCTTACCAGCGCATATGCGCCGAACTCGTATGTGACGCGCTGCTTCACGCCGTGGCACTCGATGATGTCCCCCGGCTGCACATCGTCAGCGAGAAACACCGTCTCGTCACCCACGGCACAGCTCGCCCTCTTGACCTGGGTCACCGACCAGACACCATCCTTTTCGCTCGCCCGGAGCGACAGGCCCGCTCAGTTCGGGCAGTCGAAGATGTCCCCGCCCGAGATCCCGGCCGGGACCTCGATCTCCTGCCCTCACCCCTTGCAGAAAGCCGTCGCCATAGGAGTTCCTCCGTGTCAACAGCCACACCTGATCTGCGATTCCCAGCCGGCACCGATCAGGCGTTTCCAATCATGATTGGTGGCACCACTCTCCTGGAGGCAGGCTTGCCCACCGAAGGACTAGCGGACTCAGTAGCACCATCTGTAGCACCGGCAGCAGCCCGACGCGTAGCCCCGGGATCAACGGCATGCTCGTAGCGTATCCCCACCGGTGCAACTCGTACACCAGGACCCATTCGGTGACAACCGCCACGCCGAAGGAGAGGATCCCCACGAGGGCCCAGCGTCCGGGCAGGCGCGCGTCAAACCAGGTCCAGGACCGAAAGGCAGCGGCGCCACCCGCAAGAATCAGCAGCGTCAGCAGTCCGTCTCCGAGGCTGGCAAAGGCACACGCGGCTGTAGCGGCCCAGACCTCGCGGGGCATTCCGGTGAAGGCGTTGGCCTGGCTCATCTCCCAGGAGAAGTGGACCGGGACGGCCAGGCCAAATGCCCGGGCGCTAATGCGAAACCCATATGGCATCAGCCCATGTCCTCCGTTCTCGTTTTGCGGCTCTTGTTCAGTTCTGGCGGCGCTAGGTCTGGCCGCCATCTGTGCTCTTGAGGATACTGATCTCTTGCTTGCACTTCTCACACATGTAGCGCTCCCCGACTTTCGGCATTGTGACGCCTCCTCCTCTGCGAATACCCTACGCCCGCGCTATCGGAGACCGGAACCGCTTGAGCCGTAGCGAGTTGCTCACGACCGACACCGACGAAGACGCCCTGGCCCCTCCCGCCCGAATCGGGCTCAGCAGGAGACCCCATCCCGGGTACAGGAGCCCCGCCGCC
>JACQVO010000242.1 GCA_016209725.1 Candidatus Methylomirabilota bacterium
CTCCAGTGCGATCACGCCCGCGACCCCTTGGAAACTGGAAAAGGGAAACTGGAAATTGGCCTCGACTACCTCTGAGGCTCCGCGTCCCGCTTACCAGTTTCCAGTTTCCAACTTCCAGTTTCCAATCTCTTGACGATCTCCTCCCCGATCTTCCAGATATCCCCCGCCCCCATGGTCAGCACGATGTCTCCGGGGCGGGCCACGGCCAGGACCGCATCCACCAGGTCCTCCTTGACCGGGACGTAGGTGACGCTCTTGTGGCCGTGCTCCTTGACCTCCTCGGCGATCTGCCCCCCGTGGACACCCGGGATCGGTTGCTCCCCGGCCGGGTAGATTTCGGTCACGAACAGCCGGTCCGCCTGGTAGAAGGCGGTGGCGAAATCCCGGCGCAGGGCCTGCGTCCGCGTGTACCGGTGTGGCTGGAAGACCGCAATCACGTTCCGGCCGAACCCGGATTTGGCGGCATTCAACGTGGCCTGGATCTCCGCGGGGTGATGGGCGTAGTCGTCCACCACCAGGATGCCCTCCGGCTCTCCCAGGATCTGGAAACGCCGCGCCACCCCCGTGAACTCGCCCAGGGCCTCCCGGATCATAGCGAAGTCGATCTGCAGGTCCATGCCCACGGCCGTGGCGGCCAAGGCGTTGTATACGTTGTGGAGCCCCGGCACTCGCAACTGAATCCGGCCGAGGGGCCGGTGCTTCCAGCAGACCAGGAAGTCCGAGGTCATCCCCTTGAACGAGATGTCCTGGGCCAGGAAGTCCGCCTGCGTCCGCAGGCCGTAGGTGACGAATCGCTTTTCCACCCGGGGCAGCAGGCTCTGGATGTTCTCCTGGTCCAGGCAGAGGACGGCCAGGCCGTAAAAGGGGACCTTGTTGATGAACTCCAGAAACGTGTCCTGGATGTGGGTGAGGTCCCGGTAATAATCCAGGTGCTCGGCATCGATCGTGGTCACCACCGCGATGGTGGGCGACAGCTTGAGGAAGGAGCCGTCGCTCTCGTCCGCCTCCGCCACCAGGAAGTCGCCGCGGCCAAGCTTGGCGTTGGTCCCCAGGGCATTCAGGCGTCCCCCGCAGACGATGGTAGGGTCCAGCCCGCCCCGGGCCAGGACCGTTGCCACCATGGAGGTGGTGGTGGTCTTCCCATGGGTTCCGGCCACGGCCACGCCGTATTTCATCCGCATCAGCTCGGCCAGCATCTCGGCGCGCTGGATCACGGGAATCAGTCGTTGGCGAGCCGCCGCGAGCTCCACGTTATCCGGGGCTACCGCCGAGGAGCGGACCACCACATCCGCCTCGCCGACGAGTTCGGCCGAATGCCCGATGGCCACGGAGATCCCCAGCGACGCGAGGCGGCGCGTACTCTCCGACTCCCGGCTGTCGGAGCCGCTGACCGCGTAGCCCAGGTTGTGCAGGACCTCGGCGATGCCGCTCATCCCGATGCCGCCGATGCCCACGAAGTGAATCCGCCGGATCCGCTTGAACATGATCTCCCCCAGGCTATCCTCCAGAATGAGCCCGAACTATTCACGAATGTGCGTTGATCCTCGCAGGCACCCCCTCACCCTGTCCCTCTCCCGCCGGGGGAGAGGGGACCCTTCATGACCCGCTCCAGCATCTGCACGATCCGCTCCGCGGCATCCGGCCGGGCCAGACTTCGGGCCTGCTCGCCCATGCGGCGCAGCGCGTCCGGCTTCTCGATGGCGGCCTGCACGCTGGCGGCGATCCGCTGGCCGTCACAGTAGTGGTCGGGAAGGGTCCAGGCCCCCCCCGCTTGCACCAGGGCTTCAGCGTTCAGCCGCTGGTGATCGTTGGCCGCGTATGGGTACGGCACCAGGAGCGCGGGCTTCCCCACGGCCGCCAACTCGAAGATCGTGCTGGCCCCCGCCCGGGCGATGACGAAGTCAGCCGCCGCATAGGCCGCGGCCATATCCGGGAAGAAGGCCCCCACCCGCGCCTGGAACCCACCCTGATCGTACGCCTGCCGCACCTCGGCGAGGTCCCGCTCCCCGGTGGCGTGCAGGAACTGGATGCCCTCGCGCACCGCCAGGAGGCGTGGCAACGCTTCCCTCGTCCCCTCGTTGATACGGTGGGCCCCCTGACTCCCTCCGAAGATCAGGACCGTGAACCGTCCAGGCGAAAGCATGAGCCGGCGGCGCGCCTCCCCGGCGTCCCCCGGACGGATCTCGTCGCGGACCGGATTGCCCGTCACGGCGACCCGGCCGGCCGGGAAGAAGGCCGCGGCGGCCTCGAAGGAGACCGCCACCGTGGAGGCGATTTTCCCCAGCCAGCGGTTGGCCAGGCCGGGGTAGGCGTTCTGTTCGTGGATCACGGTCGGGATGCGCCGGAGGCGCGCCGCCAGGACCGTCGGGAACGAGGCATAGCCGCCCACCCCCAGGACCACCTGTGCCCCGAATTCCCGCAGCAGCCGGGACGCCTGACGTACCACCGACGGGAGAGCCAGGACACCTGCCGCCTGACCACGCCAGCTCCTCCCTCTGATCTGGTGGATGGTAAGGCCGCGGAAGGGGTGTCCCATCCGCGGCAGGATGCCGGCCTCCACCCCGCCCGCCGCCCCCACGAAGAGGATCTGCGCCTCCGGATGCCTGCGCGACAGGGCGTCGTGAACCGCCAGCGCCGGGAAGAGGTGGCCCCCCGTGCCCCCTCCGGTGATCACGATGCGCACCATTTTCCATTTTCCGTTTTCCATTGCGCGCCCATTCCCATGGGCGATGCGTCTCACCCGGCCAGCGGCTGGTAAGCGCGGGACGCCGCATCGGCCACTTGCTGAGGTGTGCGAACCGCCAGCCGCCCCTGTCCTGCCTCGCCGGCGCGGCGCGAGACATTCAGCAGCACCCCGACGCCGAAGAGGGTCAGGGTAAGCGACGACCCCCCGAAGCTCAGGAAGGGCAGGGGCACCCCCGTCGTCGGGAGCAGGCCGCTCACCACCGCCATGTTGAGCGCCGCCTGGCCGACGACGAGGCCGGTGATCCCCATGGCCAGAAAGCTGGCATACGGATCGCCGGCCCGCAGGGCGGCTCGCGTCCCCCGCCAGAGGAACACCCCGAAGAACAGCACGACCAGTCCCGCCCCCACGAAGCCCATCTCCTCGCCCACGATGGCGAAGATGAAGTCGGTGTGCGGCTCCGGCAGGAAGAACAGCTTCTGGATGCTGTCGCCGAGCCCGCGGCCCAGAAGCCCCCCGGGTCCGAGGGCGAAGTAGGACTGATCCAGTTGATAGGTCGCCTTGGCCGGAACCCGGGTGGGATCGAAGATCGCCAGGAACCGCATCCGTCCGTGGGGCGATCGCAGGATCAGGAACAGCAAAACGGGGATCGCCGCGGAGGCCGCCGCCAGAAGATGACGGATCCGCGCCCCACCGATGAAGAACAGGAGACCCACCACGAAGAGCAGAATGCCGGCCGTCCCGAAGTTCGGCTGGAGGATGATCAGTCCGGCCATCAGGCCGGTCAGCAGAAGCGGCGGAAGGAAGCCGTCCAGGAAGCTGTCCAGGCGATCCTGCCGCCGGGCGAAATAGCTCGCCAGGAACAGGGTCACCGCCAGCTTTCCCAGTTCGGCCGGTTGAAAGGACAGGCCGAAGAGCCGGAGCCACCGGCGCGCCCCGTTGATCCGGATCCCGACCTGGGGAACCAGGACCAGGAGCAGGAGCAGGAGGCTGCCGAGGAAAAGGATGGGCGTCAGCCGCTGGAACGTCCGGAGATCCCGCTTCATGGCCCACGCCATGCCCAGGAGGCCCACGGCGGCGTACACCAGTTGCTTCTTCAAGAAGAAGTTGGGATCGCCGAATCGCTCCTGGGCGCGGATGGCGCTGGCGCTGTAGATCATCACGATCCCCATCCCGACCAGGAGCAGCGTCACCGCCAGCAGCAGCCGGTCGGAGGGTGCCCGGGGGGCCCCTTCCGCTCGCCTCCGCAGGAGGGACCTCCAGCTCCGCCTGGGGCCGTCCGCGCCCGTCGTGTCCCGCTCGGCAATCGGTGTCGATGCCGGCACCGGCCGCCCCTCAGCCTCCGCCTTCACCGGCCTCCCCCCGGGGCTCCACCTTCCGGACCGCCTCCCGAAACGCTTCGCCCCGCTCCTCTGCATTCTGGAACATGTCGAAACTGGTGCACCCCGGCGACAGGAGGACGACGTCCCCTGGAGCGGCTCGGCGGCTCGCCCGCAGGACGGCATCGGCCATGCCCGCCGCCTCCTCCGCAGGGCACTCCCCGCTGAGTTCAGTCAGAATTTTCTCCCGCGCCTCGCCCATGGCGATGAGGGCCTTCACGCGCCGGCGGACCAAGGGCGCCAGCGGGCGGAAATCCTCGCGCTTGTCCCGCCCGCCCGCGATGAGGATCACCGGATCTTCCAGGGCCTCGAGGGCCCGGCCGACGGCGAAGACATTCGTGGCCTTCGAGTCGTTGATGAACCGGACACCGTCTACCTGAGCCACGACTTCCATGCAGTGCGGCCGTCCCTCAAACGCGTTGAGGACCCGGGCCATGGGCTCGGGTCCGGCCCCCGCTGCGCCGGCCGCGGCACAGGCGGCCAGGGAGTTTTCGAGATTGTGCGCCCCCGGCATCCGGATGGCGGAGGTCTCGCAGATCGGCTCGGTCCGCCCGTCCCGGCGCACGACCAGGCGTGCCCCGCGCACGAATGCGCCATCTCCGACCGTCCGCGTTCGACTGAAGAGGTGGACTCGAGCTCGGGCCCCCTGCGCGTATTGCAGGACGAGGGGATCGTCGGCATTGAGGACGGCGATGTCCTCAGCCGTCTGGTATGCGAAGATCCGGGACTTGGCCGCATAGTAGTCGGCCGCCGCGGCATACCGGTCTAGGTGATCGGGGGCCAGGTTCAGGAGGACCGCGATTCGGGGCCGGAAGCTCACGATCTCCTCGAGCTGAAAGCTGGAGAGTTCGGCCACGATCCAGCTCTCCCGGGGAAGGGTCGGCACCACCTCGCACAGCGGCCGGCCGATGTTCCCGGCCACCACGGCACTCTTTCCCCCCTGCCGGAGGATCTCCCCCAGAAGCGTCGCGGTCGTCCCCTTGCCCTTCGTCCCGGTGATTCCGATGAACGGGGCGGCCGTCACCCGGTAGGCCAGCTCGACCTCGCCCCACACCGGAATCCCTCGCGAGCGGGCCCGAGTCAGCAGGGGCAGGCGCGAGTCGACGCCCGGACTGATCACGATCAGGTCGGTCTCGAGGAAACTCCTCTCGCTGTGCCCGCCGGTCTCCAGGCGGACGCCCCGCCGGGCAAGCCCCGCCAGATCCACGCGAAGCGCTCCGGCCGGACTCCGGTCGGTGCCGACGACCCTGGCCCCGCGCTCCGCCAGGAGCGCGCAGGCGGCGAAGCCGCTCCGCGCCAGCCCGACCACTGTCACCTTCTTCCCCTGGAGATCCGGCCCACCCACTGGCCTGTCCCCCTGCAGCCCACTTCGCAGGATGATGGAGTGCAAATTTCGAATGTCGAACACCGAATAACGAATTGCGAACGGAACCGATCTCTGCGCCCTTTACATCCTATCCTTCATCATTCGATATTCATCATTCGATATTCGACATTCAATATTCGCCTTACCGCAGCTTCAGCGTCGTCAGGGCAATCACCTGCAACACGAACGAGACGATCCAGAACCGGACGATGATCTTGGGCTCCGGCAGGCC
>JACQVO010000243.1 GCA_016209725.1 Candidatus Methylomirabilota bacterium
CCCTTCAACCCCAGCAAGAAGGACAACATGATCGCCTGGCTGGCGGCGCGCAGCGACGGGGCGCACTACGGCAAGCTCATCGTGTACAACTTCCCCAAGCAGAAGCTCATTTATGGCCCCCGCCAGATCGAGGCCCGCATCGACCAGGATGCCTTCATCTCGCAGCAGCTCAGCCTGTGGAGCCAGCGCGGCTCCCAGGTCATCCGGGGGAGCCTGCTGGCCATTCCCATCGAGCAATCTCTCCTCTACGTCGAGCCGCTGTACCTGGCGGCCGAGAAGGGCTCGCTCCCCGAGCTGAAGCGGGTCATCGTGGCGTTCGGGAACCAGATCGCCATGGAGGAGAATCTGGAGGCGTCCCTGGTCCAGATCTTCGGCGGGCCCGGCAGGCGACCGGTGGTGGCCCGGGCCGGATCCCCCGCCGCACCGGGGGCGGCCCCGGCGGCGGACACCGGCGTCCGCGGGTTGGCGGACCAGGCCTGGCAGCAGTACAGTCGGGCACAGGATCTCTTGCGGCAGGGGAACTTCGCGGGCTACGGGGAGGAGATCAAGCGGCTGGAGGGCACGTTGAAGCAGATGCGGGAGCGCGGCCGCTGATCTGCACAGCTTGAAGGCAGGGGGTTGGGGGTTGGGCCCTCGACCCTATCCCCTAACCCCGAGGCATGGCTTCGCCCTCGCGCTTCCGCTCCTGGTACTCGTCCACGGTGGAACCGATCCATTCCGCACCGTCGGTCCAGACTTCTTTCTTCCAGATCGGCACGATCTCTTTGACCCGCTCGATCGCATAGGCGCAGGCCTCGAGCGCCTCGCGCCGATGGGGCGAGGAGACGGCGATGGCGATGCTCGCCTCGCCGATCCCCAGACGACCGACCCGGTGGAGCATGGCGATGACGTCCACGGGCCACCGCCTCCGGATCTCGTCCCCGATCTGCCGCATGGTGGCCGTAGCCATTTCGGGATAGGCGTCATATTCCAGGTATTGGACCCGGCGGCCCCGGGCGAACTCCCTCACGATCCCCAGGAAGCTGGCCACGGCCCCCGAGGTGTTCCGCCCGACCGCCGCGGCCAGGCGGTCCAGTGAGAGGTGGCTCTCGGTGATCTCGTAGAGGTCCGCCCCGCCGCTCACCGGGGGGATGAAGGCCACCTCGTCACCCTCCGCCAGCAGCCGGCTGCCCTCCACGTATTCCCGGTTGACCGCGAGCCGGATGGACGGAGCCAGCCCGCGCAGGCCCGGATGATCCGCGGCAAGACGCTGGAGGAGCCCGGCCGCCGTCGTTCCCTCAGGAAGATCCAGGAGGACCTCCCGCTGCCCCACGATGTCCTTCGCCGAGGCGAAGAGCCTGACTCGGACCTTCACTGGCCGTCCTCGCGGCGGATGGCCCTCGCCAGCGCAAGCGTGGCGGGCATCGGATACTGCCGATCCACATCGTCGTGCCTGCGCAGGCCCATCTCCCTCCGGATCTCCGCCTCGACGGCCTCGAATCCATGCCTCTTCATGTCAGACAATTAAATCGGATCCTTGTCAGTGATTTTCAAGCATCGAAGCGCAATTGGGGCGAAGGATGCCCAGGGATTGTGCCTCGCTCGCGATCTCGGCTACCACAGGCTGTTCAGACTTGAAAATATCATAAAACTAAATAGTTACAATGTATCAAGTGGTCAAGCTACCACGGACAGGATCTTTTGTCAACGCACTTCAGTGACTGCAAGCCCATGTATTTCTGTGAGTTTTCGTCATTGGTGGCGAGTTCTGTCTTGACGCCCCATCGTCTAACGTGCTACTAAGCGCATGAGGGAATTAGGCTATCCCCTTGATGTTGCAAAAGAAAATGACATCGGATCCTGCCAGAGGCTCTGCGATCATCCCGAATTCTTACCTCGGCCTCGATGTCCGCCACGCACGCGGGGCTGACCTCGCATCGAACTGCAGCGGGGGGAAGACCCCGCGAGAGAATTGATCTCCTCTTCGTCAAAGTCAAATGGCCGGGGCGTCGGTCCTGCCGGTTGAAGAGCGAGCCCGTTGATCACACGAGGACGTGATCACCGTCGGGTGTATCTCTCAGGACGACGACCGCGTCCCCTCGTGAACGTCAGGGGTTCCATAGGGAGCAGAGCGCGATGAGTTGGATGCTCGGCAGGGGCGCTTTCCCCGCCCCTCGATCGCGGGGCCTCCCAGCGTGCGAGAACCGGGGGGAGGCCGCATGACGATCAAGGTGCTTGCCGGGTCCCCCAAGGACCGAGGCCAATTGCTCGACCAGCTTGTCAAACGCCTCCTGGATGAGCTGGGCTACGACGACTTCCGCGTCCGGGTCAGCGGCGGGGGAAGCGATCTCGAGGTCAAGGCCAGGCATCGCGCCACGCAGGCCCCCATCTCGTGCCGGGCCCGCGCCCTGCCGCGGGAGATCGGCCCGGATGAGTTGAAGCGGTTCCTCGCCAGCTACACGCGTGACAAGAAGAGGGACCGGCGCCTCGTTGGCTTGTTCCTCGCCTTCTCCGGACTGAGCCGCCCGGCCCGCGACTGGTACGCCCGCATGGAGGAAAGGGGCAAGGGCGAGTTCCATGTCTTCCCCCCCGAGAAGATCCTGGCGCTGCTCCGCCGGGCGCGCCTGATCGGCCCGCCGGAGGTCGTGGAACCCGCCATCAAGTCCCGCATCAGGATGGACGTCGGCCCCCGCTTTCTCGCCTACCACGAGGGCCACATGTACTGGGTCCAGATGACCCTGACGGGGCGGAAGCCGAGCGCATACTCGGTCCTGGCCTCCCACGGGGACCTCGTGTCGCGCGTGGTCGCCCGCGAGCTGAAGCGGCTCGATCCCGCCCTCCAGGGAAAGCGATTCGTGGACCTGTATCTCCGCGACAAGGCGTTCCTCACCCTGCTGGATCTCATCTCCCGCAACCTGGAGGCCCTGGCGAAAGAGGTTCGCGAACCCTTGGGTGATGTCCGGCAGGTTGTGCAGGACCTGGCGCGGGAGGGTGTGGTGGTCACCGAGCCCGGCGGCCAGCCCCGCTGGAAGATGGACCGCTACTGCCTGCGGGGGGACCTGGGGTTATTTCTCTCCCTCGCACGGCAGTACCTGGAAGGGCCGAACAAGTTTCGCTTCCTGGGTTCGGCCTTCGCCGCCCGTCTGCTGGCCACCGACGTCCCCGGCTACCTGGAGGCCCGTTGGAAGTTCCGCGGACCCGAGCAGGAGCGCGCTGGCCTGTACCGGTTCCTGGGGGCCACCCCCGGCGGGCTGAACCACGCCCTGTTCTCGCCGACGGACCGCTACCTCGCCCCCGATGGCGAGGTCCGGCCAGGCTTTGCGGAGCGCGAGCGGAGTCGCGGCCCCCAGATGCCCCGCTTCCTGGCGGACCTGCTGGTGCGCATGGCGAACGACATGGAGCACCCGCAGTTCCAGGAGCTCCTGGCCGCCAAGGGAATCAAGGCGCATCTGTTCCGGGCTGCGGCCAAGGCAGGGACCGTCCAGGACCTGGCCTTCAGTCTCCAGGCCGACCACCTGATCTCCTTGGGTCGCCCGGCCGCGGCGGCACGCTCCGCGCAAGCCGTCCGGGGCGACCCCGAACACAGCATCGAATTGGGGGCGGCCCTGCTGCACATGGAAGAGTACGAGCAGGCGGTGGCCCAGTTCGACCGGGGGATCAAGGACCTCAGGGATCCCAGTCGCCTTCTCACCGCCTGGAATCAGCGGGGCATTTGCCTGCTCCATCTCAAGAAGTTCACCGACGCCACGACCTGTTTCAACGAGGCCCTGCGGTATAATGCGAACTCGAAGCTCGCCTGGTACCACAAGGCCGTGTGCCTGAAAGAATTGGGAGACCAGAACGGGGCCCAGCGTTGCTGCAAGCGGGCCCTGGAGATCGACCCGAACTCCGTTGAGGCCCGCGAGCTGCTGCAGCTCCTCTGAGCACTCATGCTCGCCACCATGATCTGCGCCGCCTGTCATCAGGCGGCGCCCTCCGACGCGTTCCGCTGGCGATGCGCCTGCGGCGGCCCGTACGATCTGGAGACCACGGCGACCTTCCCACGCAACGCCCTGCGGGATCGCCCACAGAGTCTCTGGCGGTACCGGGAGGCGCTTCCCCTCGCGCCGGGGTGCGAGGTGGTCAGCCTCGGGGAACCCGTGACGCCGCTCTTCCCCTGGCCAAGCCTTCCGGGAGCCCACCTCAAACTGGAGTTCCTCTTCCCCACCGGCTCGTTCAAGGATCGGGGCGCTTGCGTGATGCTCACCCACATGAAAGGCCTGGGCATCCAGAAGGCCGTGGAGGATTCGTCAGGCAATGCCGCGGCCGCGGTGGCGGCCTACGCGGCGCGGGCCGGCATCGCGTGCCGGATCTTCGTCCCGGCCTCGGCCTCGAGCGGCAAGCTGGCCCAGATCGCCGCCTACGGCGCCGACCTGGCTCCAATCGCGGGCACCCGCGAGGACGTGGCCGCGGCTGCCCGCCGGGAGGCGGAGCGGAGCTACTACGCCAGCCACGTCTTCAACCCCTATTTCTTCCAGGGAACCAAGACCTTCGCCTTCGAGATCTGGGAGCAGTTGGGCTTCCGGGCGCCCGATCAACTGATCCTCCCCGTGGGACACGGGACCTTGTACCTGGGAGCGTATTTCGGCTTTCGGGAGCTGCTGAAGGCCGGAGAGATCCCGCGCCTGCCGCGCCTGCTCGGCATCCAGGCGGAGCCATGCGCCCCCATCGCGGCCGCCTGGCAGGGCCGGCTCCCGGGTGGGCCGGGCACCACGATAGCCGAGGGGATCCGCATCGCCGCCCCCGACCGCGCCCAGAGCATCCTGCGGGCCTGCCGCGAGACCGATGGGGAATTCCTCACCGTGTCCGAGGCAGAGATCATCTCGGCCCTGCTGGGCCTGGGGCGTGCCGGCCTCTACGTGGAGCCGACCGCTGCCGTGGCGCCCGCCGGCGCGCTGAAGCTGGCCGCGGCCGGGCGCCTCCCCGCCCAAGGAATTACTGTCATCCCCCTGACGGGGTCTGGCCTGAAGGCCGGGCACGCCATCGCGGAGCTGCTGAAACACAAGCCGGCTTGACCCCTGATGAAGGGTGCGCCGGCGTCCTCCGATCAGTCGAGCCGTCCCCCCCCAGATTCGAAATCCGCAATCCGAAATGCGACCCGGACTGCCGTACTCATGGTCCTCCACCAGCGCCCTCCGGACCGGCTCCGGCATGACCGTCCGGCCTCGATAGTTGAGGAGATCGATCACCAGCGCGATCTCCCCATCAGGCGGTCCAGCAGCGCGCCGATCGTCTGCGCATCATCCAGCTCCACCAGGAGGGTGGCGCAGTCGCCAACGGGGACCCGGCGGTTCTTCTTCAGGGCGATGACGCGGGCCCGAAAGGCCGGACGCTCCTCCTCGTAGGCAATGCGGTCCGCGATATCCGTCAGGGTCAGCTTCCGCATCAGAGTGTCCCCCGGCACAGGCCGTACGCCCGGTGGATCACCTGGATCGGATGGAGGGGCAGGATGCCGGTCCCCTTCTGGATCTGGAGCTGCGCCAACACGCAGTCCGACGCCGCCATGGGAGCTCCGGCCTCCCGGACGGCCTCGAAGAGCCGGCGGCCCATCTTCATGGACTGATCGAAGTGCGCCGTCCGCATGCTCCACGTCCCGTCGTGACCGCAGCAGCGCTCGATCATCTGAACCGTCGCGCCCGCCACCTGCATCAAATCCCGGGACTTGTAGCCGATGTTCTGGGCCTTCAGGTGACAGGGCAGGTGGTACACGACCGCGCCCGGGTGGTCCGGGAAATTCGTGTCCAGCTTCCCCTGGGCGTGCAGGCGCATCAGGTACTCGCAGAGGTCGAAGGTGTGGGCTGCTACCTGCCTGGCCTCCAGCGTGTCCGCCAGGAGGGGATACTCCTGCCGGAGCATGAAGCTGCAACTCGGTCCCGGCGTGACGATGTCGTAGCCCGCCTGGACCAGCGGGTACAACCTCCCCAGGTTCTGTCGTGCCGCAGCCGTGGCAGCCTCCACGTCGCCGCAGTCCAGGTTCGGCATCCCGCAGCAGACCTGCGGGGGCACCCGGATCTCGATGCGGTTTTGCTCCAGCACCTCCACGGTCGCGCGGCCCACCTCCGGCGCATGGTAATTGACGGTGCAGGTGTAGAAGAGTGCCACCCGGCCGGCCGGCTCGCCGGCAGCAGGTCGGGTGCCCCGCCGGGCCACCCAGGCCGCAAACGTTTCCCGATGGAAGGCGGGCAGCGGGGTCTCCCGGTGAATCCCCGTCAGCTTCTCCAGGAGCGCCCGGAAGCCTCCGTGGCGGTTGAGGGCGTTGACGACCGGCGCCACCGGACGGCTCAGCCTACCGATGATCTCGGGGCGGCTCAACATCCGGTCCTGGAACGAGATGCCGGAGCGCCGGCTCTCCACCGCCTTGGCCCGCAACACCAGGCGGGGGAAGTCGAGATCCCACGCGTGGGGCGGGGTGTACGGGCACTTGGGATAGCACAGCTTGCAGCCGTTGCACAGGTCTCCGACCGCCCGCATATCCGCAGCATCCAGGACGCTGGCATCCTCTCCCTTGGCGTCCACGCGCTTGAAGAGCTCGGGGAAGGCATGGCAGAGGGTGACGCACATGCGGCAGTCGAGGCAGTACTGGAAGATCCGACGCATGTCCCTCTCCAGGGCGACCGGATCCCAGTAGGCTGGCAGCGTCGGCTGGGAGATCATGGAGGGGGCCCTCGCCTGAACGGGGTGAGGCCGGGGCCGCGGGGCAGCCCCGGCCGGCACAGAGGGACGTGTGGCCGGACTACTTCCCCAGGGTCTCCAGCCCCTTACTGAAGCGACCGGCGTGTGACTTCTCTGCCCGGGCCAGCGTCTCGAACCACTCCGCCAGTTCTTCGAAACCCTCCTCGCGGGCCGTCCGGGCGAAGCTCGGGTACATCTGGGTGTACTCGTAGGTCTCCCCCTCGACCGCCGACTTCAAGTTCTGGCTGGTGACCCCGATCGGAAGCCCGGTGACCGGATCGCCGACCTCCTTGAGGAAATCCAGGTGGCCGTGGGCGTGCCCGGTCTCGCCCTCCGCCGTGTCGCGGAACAGCCCGGCGACATCCGGGAAGCCTTCCACGTCCGCCTGCCTGGCGAAGTACAGGTAGCGCCGGTTCGCCTGCGACTCACCTGCAAAGGCCTCCTTCAGATGCTCAAAGCTCTTGCTGCCCTTCAACGGCTTCGCCATGATCCAGCCTCCTCCCCCTCCTGTGGTTCAAGATGGTGCAGCCCATCCAGCAACCACGGTTCATGGGTGTTTTGTGGGACACACGAACGGTACTCACTGCGCGGCGAGGGCCATTTTTCCATGGGAAATGTATCACGAGTAGGGTCCCGGTCAACCCGCATTCCCGTGCCCGACCCCCGCTCGTGCGAGAATACGGACAATGTCCGGGGGACCTCCCCTCGCCATACCGAGGGGAGGGGAGGTGGGGCTGCCAAGGGGTCGCCTCTGAACCCGAACTGGACCGGCATGCAGCCGAATCGCATTCTGGCGGCGAGGTGTCCCGCATGTGGCAGCGGGAACGCGTGGGACCATGGCCTCGGACTTGACAGGAGAAAGCCGACGATGTATTATCGAGAAAATTTATTGTTTAGGAATTTATGAAAACTATTCGACGAGCCACGGAGAGCCAGGGATCCGGGAGAGAGTTGGGCGAGCGGCTGCGGGCCAATCGGTTCAGGCTGACCCCCCAGCGTGCCGCGGTCTATCGGGCCGTGTCCGAGTTGGGGCATGCCAGCCCGCGACAGATCCACGAGGTGGTCCGTCAGACCCATCCCATGCTGTCGCTGAACACCGTGTATGCCACCCTGGACACACTGGAGCGGGTTGGCCAGATCCTCCGGCTGACCGGACCGGCGGGCAGCCTGCTCTACGAGGCGACCGCTCCCAGCCATCACCACTTCCATTGCTTCTCCTGCCGCCGCGTCATGGACATTCAGGAGCCGACCTTGGACGAGATCCCGCTGCCGGCTTCCACCCGGGGCCGGTTCACTGTCACCCGGCGCCGGGTCGAGTTCTATGGCTACTGCCCCCGGTGCCGCCGGCGCCTCGGGTCGGCCGCGCCGTCCCCGGAGGCACCTGCGGCCCCAGCCCGGCGGCGGACGACCAAAGGCGGGCGCACCATCCGGCCGCGGGGTCGCCCAACGGGCTCCAGGCCGAGGTGAGCATTGGTGCTTCCGGATTGCGCGGAGGAGGTGAGGCCTGTGTGAGATCAGAAAACCATCAAAGTGTGCTCCCTCAGGAACGCAGCACTCATTCAAGGAAAGGAGAGAGACCATGGCCAAGGTAGCGCGAGAGATGGTGGAGAAGACGGGGGTCAACGTGGATCAACTGGTCGAACTCTTGGTCAAGAATGCGGCCGCCGAACTCACCACCTTCTACTACTACACTATCCTGCGGGTCAACCTGATCGGCCTGGACGGGGAAGGCATCAAGGAGATCGCCGAGACGGCCCGCATCGAGGACCGCAACCACTTCGAGGCCCTGGTTCCCCGCATCTACGAGCTCGGCGGGAAACTGCCGGAGGACATGAAGGTCTTCCATGATCTCTCGGCCTGTCCGCCCGCCAGCCTGCCGAAGAATCCGCGGGACATCCAGGCCATGCTGAAGGTGCTGGTGGAAGCCGAGCGCTGCGCCGTGCGGGGCTATACCCACATCTGCAATCTCACCGCGGGCAAGGATCACCGGACCTACGATCTGTCTCTGGCGATCCTGAACGAAGAAGTGGAGCACGAGGCCTGGTTCTCGGAGTTTCTGGGCGAGGGCCCCTCCGGCCACTACCTGCGCCGGGGCGAGACCTCCCCCTGGGTGGGAAAGTTCTTGAGGTAGGCCAGCAAAGGACCAAAGGGAGGCCCGAGAAAAACTCGGGCCTCCCCAGCCCCCCTGAGACAGGCCTCACGCCCAACGGTCCATGCCGAGGCGACGGTTCACGAAGAAGGAACTCGGCCGATACCACGGCCGGAATGGCGCGCCGGCGTTCATTGCCTACCAGGGAA
>JACQVO010000247.1 GCA_016209725.1 Candidatus Methylomirabilota bacterium
GAGGATAGTTCCCGCCCGTGGACGGAGGAGTCCGGCGATCGCCTTGAGGAGCGTGGTCTTGCCGGCCCCGTTGGGGCCGAGCAGGGCGACGATCTCGCCCGGCTCGACGGAGAGGGCCACGCCCGACAGGGCGGGGACGTCACCATAGGCGGCATCCAGGCCAAGGATCTCAAGCAGCACGAATCCAGCTCCCCGGATCACTGCCGAGGTAGGCGTCCAGGACCACGGAATCGGCGGCGACCGCCTCCGGCGGGCCCTCCGCGATCTTCTCGCCCGCGCTTAGCACGAGGATCCGGCGCGAGAGCTTCATGAGGGCCCAGACGATGTGTTCGACCATGAGGACGGTCATCCCCTGGGCTACGAGCGTCCGGATGAGATCCATGGCACCCGCCGTCTCGGCGGGATTGAGCCCAGCCATGAACTCATCGAGGAGGAGCAAATCGGGCGAGGTCGCGAGCGCCCGCGCGAGCTCGAGACGCTTGCGCTCGACGAGGGTAAGATCGGCGGCGCGGGTGTGGGCCTTGGCGTCGAGACCCACGAGCGTGAGAAGCTTCCGGGCGTCCGTGCGCCCCGGGGACCGCCCGTAGAGCAGACCGACGCGGACATTGTCGAGGGTCGAGAGCCCGGGGAAGGGCCGCACAAACTGAAACGTGCGGGCGACGCCTTTGCCGCAGATGCGGTGAGGCGACAGGCCGCCGATCTCCTCGCCGTGCAGGCGGATCGAGCCAGCGTCAGCGGTGAGGGCGCCGGCGATCAGGTTGAAGACGGTCGTCTTGCCGGACCCGTTGGGCCCCATGATGCCGAGGAGCTCCCCCTGCTCGATGGCGAAGCTGACGCCACTGACGGCGCGGATGCCGCCGAAGGACTTCGTCAGACGGTCGACCTCGAGGAGGGGCACCCGTCAGCGCTTCGCGAAGGGAGGCGCCGGATAGGCCAGCGGCGCCGTCGCCGACTCCTGGGGCCAGACCAGCTCCTGTTTGCCGTTGATCCACTGCAGGACCACCGACTGGATGATTCCCGTGCCGTCGGGACGGAACTTCACGGGGCCGATGACGGTGGTCATGTCGGTGGCGGCGATGGCGTCGCGCACTTTGTCGCGATCCAGGGCGCCGGCCCGCGTGAGGGCGGCGGCGAGGATCTGCACGCAGGCGTAGGCGGGGCCGGCGATGGGATCGGCTGGGCGGCCGATCTTCTTCTGGTGGGCGTCGTTGAGCTCCTTGACGCCGGCCGCCTTCACGGCGTTGTGCCAGCCGGGAGCGAGCAGGACGTAGTCACCGTCCTTGCCGAGGTTCTTGGACCAGATCGGCGGGTCCGGCGCGCGGATGAAGAGCGTAAACTTCGGCGCATAGCCGAGCTCCTTCATCTGCTTGATCATGGTCATGCCGTCGGGCGGCGTGGGCAGCGCGAAGACGGCGTCGGCATCGGCGGCCTTGGCTCTGAGGATCAGGTCGGAGAAGTCCTTGGCTCCCGGCGCGTACTCGCCCTGCAGGACGACCTGGTAGCCGGCCGGCTTGGCGGCCTCGACCCAGGCCGCGGCCATCTCGGACCCCCAGTCCGTCTTCTCCTGGAAGATGGCCACGGTTTTCACCCGCTCGGCCGCGGGGATCGAGGAGAGCAGCCCGGGCATCACCCGGCCGATGTCGGGCGACTTCCAGAAGGGCGAGAAGAGGTAGCGGAAGCCTTGCTGGTGGACCTTGTTGAGCGCGAAGGCGACGCCCAGGTACGGGGTCTTGTTTTTCTCCGAGACCGAGGCGGCGGCGGCGTGAAGGTCGGAGCCGAAGCCACCCAGGTAGGCAACGACGTTCTGGGCGGCCAGCGTCTCCAGCCTGCTTACGGTCTTGGTGGCGTCCGATTCGTCGTCCAGCAGGACCAGCTCCAGCGGCAACTTCTTGCCGCCGACGGTCACGCCGCCCGCGGCGTTGATCTGCTCAATGGCGATCTCGTAGCCCGCGCGCACCTGGGCGCCGCCCGCCCCGTAGCGTCCGGTGAGCGGCACCACAGCCCCCACCTTGACCGTCTGGGCGGACGTGACGGCGGGGCCGGCTGCCGTGAGGATGGTCAAGCCGATCAGGACGCTCCGCACTCCTCGTTTCATAGCCCCCTCCCTCCTTCCCCTCCTGTGTTTGATCAACTCCCCCAGACTGCGTGGGCGGTGGCCGCCACCACCTCGAGCTTCTTGCGCTGGGCCTCGGGCGAGATGCGGTTCCCCTCCATCGTGGAGGCGAAGCCGCACTGGGGTGACAGCGCCAGCCGCTCGCGGGGGACGATCTTGGCCGCGGCCTCGATCCGCTCCCTGAGCGCCTCCACCGTCTCCAGACGCGGCTTCTTGGTCGTCACCAGGCCGAGCACCACCGTGCGATCGTCAGGCACGACGCGGAGCGGCTCGAAGCTCCCCGAACGCTCGTCGTCGTACTCGAGGAGGAAGCGCTGGAACCGGCTGCGCCGGAAGACGCGCTCGGCGATGGGCTCGTAGCCCCCGCTGGCGTAGAACATGGACTGGTTGTTGCCGCGGCAGATGTGGATGCCGAAGGTGACGCCGGGGTGGTCGCCGATCACGGCGTTGTCCATCTCGATGCAAGCGTCGATGAGCCGTTCGGGGTCGCTCCCGCGCTGGCGATAGCCTTCGCGGATGGACGGGTCCAGGAGCGCCGCGTACTGGGGCGCGTCGATCTGGATATAGGTGCAGCCCAGGCGGATCAGCTCCCCGACCTCGCGGCGGGTGAAGTCGACCACGTCGGCGAGATAGGCGTCGCGCGTCGGGTAGGCGCCTCGCGACTTCTCCGGATCGTAGTAGGCCGCCGCCTGCTGGGCGCTGATGAGGGTCGCCTTGACCGGGCGGCGGGCCCGGGCGCGGAGGTAGACGAATTCCTCGGCGCACATGGGCCGCCGCCAGCGGAGCCGCTCGACGACGACGGGGCGCCGGAAGACGAGCTCCTCGCCCTGCTCGTTGCGGAAAGGGATGGCCCAGCCCCCGAACTTGTCGAAGCCGTCCAGGGCCTCGATCAGGTGGCCGAAGAAGGCGTAGCGGCGCATCTCGCCGTCGCTGACGACATCCAGCCCGGCGGCTTCTTGAAGCTGGATGGCCTCGTCCACAGCGCGGTCCTCGATCCGCTTGAACTCCGCCGGCTCGAGGCGTCCGCTCTCGGCGTCCCGCCGCGCCTCGGCGAGGTACGCCGGGCGCAGGAGGCTGCCGACCACGTCACTCCGATAGGTGTTCATCGGTGGTTCCTCGATCCCTCTCTGGACATCTCTAGTGTACTGTCTCAGAAATGGCTTTACAGGGGAGCCGTTCGGGCTGAGCCCTTCGGCTCCGCTCAGGACAGGCCCTTCGGCTCCGCTCAGGACAGGCCCTTCGGCTCCGTTCGCCCTGAGCCCGTCGAAGGACGAACGGTCGCTCAGGACAGGCTTGTCGAAGCCCGGATTCCGCACCCTTCGATCCCGCCAGGGCGGGACTCAGGGTGAACGGAATTGTAAAGGTATTTGAGAGTCACTACACTAGGTGGCGCGGCTCCCTGTTTCCCCGATGGATCCCGGTGTCGACGCGACTACTTCCGGCGCGCAGCAAGCACGCGCTCAACCAGCGCCGTGGCTGCGCCGACATAGTTCTGCGGATCGAACAGGCGATCGAAATCCAACGTGTCGAGCTGGGCAGTGACCACCGGATCCTCGGCCAACACCTGCCGCAGATGCCGGCCCTCCGACACCGCCCGGCGGCAGGCCGCTTCGACCCGTTCATGCGCGGCGAGCCGGCCGAGCTTTATCCCCAGCGCCAGGGTGAGCGCCTCGGCCATCATCAGCCCCTGCGTCACATCAAGGTTGGCCTGCATCCGGTCCGCATCGACTTCGAGGGTGGCCATCGTGTCGGCCATCTGGCTGATCGCGCCGGCGGTCAAAATGACCAACTCTGGCAACACCGTCCACTCCGCGTGCCAGCCGCCGAGGCCGCGCTCATGTTCCTGCACCATCGACGCGAGCATCGTGGCGACCAAGCCGGGTGCCCGAGTCGCCGCGGCCAGCACCACGGCGCTCGTGACCGGATTGCGCTTGTGCGGCATGGTCGATGAGCCGCCCCGCCCATCGCCGGCCGGCTCGAACGCCTCGGCGACATCCGTCTGCATCAGGAGGGAGAGGTCCCGCGCCATCTTGCCCAAAGTGCCGACGATCATCCCACACGTCGTGGCCAATTCGGCCAGACGATCGCGCTGCGTATGCCAGGGAACGTCGGGCAGCGTCAGCTCGAGTTCTTCGGCCAGCGCCGCGGCAACGGCAAGACCGCGGTCGCCAAGGCCGGCAAGCGTTCCGGCGGCACCGCCGAACTGCAGCGCCGAGAGACGCGGCTGGAGGCTGGCGAGACGGGCGCGATGCCGCTCGATTGCATCCAGCCAGCCGGCCGCCTTCAACCCGAAGGTCACCGGGAGCGCATGCTGCAGCCAGGTGCGGCCGGGCAGCAGCGTCATCTTGTGCGCAGCCGCCAGGGCGGCAACCGCATCCGCCAGGCGGGCCAGATCGCTGTCAATCGGGACCAGTGCCTGGCGGAGCTGCAGCACCAGGCCGGTATCCATCGCATCCTGGCTGCTGGCTCCCCAATGGACGAACCGCGCCGCTTCAGGGGCGTCGACCGCGACCAGGGCAGTGAGGCGCTTGACGAGCGGTATCGCCGGATTGCCGGCCCGCGCCGTCACCTCGGCCAATGCCGTCGGGTCGAACAGCTCGGCGCGGCACTTGGCCGAGATCGGCGCCGCCGCGGCGGCCGGAATCACACCCACCCGCGCCTCGGCCGCGGCAAGCGCCGCCTCGAAATCCAGCATGCCTTGCAGCCGGCCGTGGTCGGAGAAGATCGCGCCGGCCGCAGGCGAACCGAACAGGGGGCCGAGCAAGTGGCTTGCACCAGGGGTCATCGCGGACCATCGCCCGCCGTGAGGCGGCGAAAAGAGCTCCCTCCTCAGCAATCGAAGAAGACGGTCTCGTTCTCTCCCTGCATGATGATATCCCAGCGATATTCGGCGGCATCGGCGGCGCGCTTGGCGATCAGGGTATCGCGCCGCGCCGACTCCCGGATCCGTCCCAGAATCGGATCCGCGGCGTTGGCCGCCTCATCGGAAAAGTACATGCGGGTGTAGAGATGCCTGAGCATGCCGCGCATGAACACGGCCACGACGATGTGGGGCGCCTGCCGCGTGCCGCCCGGTCCAGGTGTCGCGCCGGGTCTTATCGTGACGAATCGAAAGTGACCGTCTTTATCCGTCGGGATCCGGCCGAAGCCAGTGAACCCCGGATCGATCGGCTTGTCCTGCGCATCCTCCGGATGGGCATACTTGCCGTGGGCATTGGCCTGCCACAGCTCCAGGAGGGCATCGGGGATCGGTTTGCCGTCCCCGTCGAGGACCGATCCGGCCACGACGATCCGTTCGCCGGCAGACGCATCCGTGGCAAGCTCGGTCGTGGTCAGCCACGCCAGCCCGATGTGCAGGAAGGGTCCCACGGTCTGGGACGGGGTCGGAATCAGGGCCATGTCACGACTCCATCGGCGTCGCGGCGCGGCCCCGCAAGACAATGTCGAAGCGGTAACTGAGGGCGAATTCCGGAATCGTCGTCTCCAGGTCGAACGACGAGATCATGCGGTCGCGTGCGCCGGTATCGGGTACGCTGGCAAAGATGGGATCCATCGGCAGCAGGGGATCTCCCTCGAAATACATTTGCGTGACCAGTCGGGTCAGGAAGCTCGGCCCGAAGAGCGAGAAATGAATGTGCCGGGCCCTCCAGGCGTTGTAGTGGTTCCGCCATGGATAGGCGCCGGGCTTGATCGTGAGGAAGCGATAGCGGCCTACCTCGTCGGTGATGGCTCGGCCGGCCCCGGTGAAGTTGGGATCGAGCGGGGCATCGTGCCGATCCACCTCATGGTTGTATCGGCCGGCGGCGTTGGCCTGCCAAACCTCGACCAGGGTGCGCGGCACGGGGCGGCCATCCTCATCCAGCACGCGGCCGCTCACGCTGATTCGCTCGCCGATCGGCTCGTCCCGATGCTGCTTGGTGAGATCGCTGTCGCTTGGGATCACCCTGTCGTGGCCGTATATCGGCCCCGTGATCTCCGACAAGGTATGTGGCAGGAAAATCAGCGGCTTGGTCGGGGCGCGCTTGATGGACGACTGGTAAGGGGGATGCGAGTAACTCGGCTGAGTTCCCGGCTTCGCTCGGCGATAGCCGACAGGGTCCGCCATTCTCTCCTCCTCGAATACCACTCACCTGAGATGAGCGCCAGCATCCGTTCGGATTTCCTTCCGACCGATCTGATATCCGTATGCGGTTCAACTAGCTGACAAAATGAAAGATAGGAATTTGCTTTCGAGTCGCGAGGCCCAGCAGCCGATCGAGGCGCGTCCTCCCCCCCCAGACGGCAAATGTACGCAAAGATCACCTTCTATGTCTGTTATGTCAAGCAGAAAGTCGTCGATTGCGGATCTCGAAGAGCAGGATCTTGGAAAGTCAGGGAGTCCGCTCAAGGCAGACCTGCCGCCGGGCTGAAGGAGGGAAGCGGGATCGCCGGTTGGGAGGTCATCGAACTGCGGTTCGTGGGTCCACTCGTGGGTTGGGCGCCCCTTGGTGCCGCGGATAGGGATAGGGTCTCGGCTGAGGTCGGGATCCCTGCGCCGGGCCGAGCTGCCGAGATGGAAAGATGGACGTAGCAGAGGCGTTAGCTTTATTTACCCGGGCGCGGCGTGCGCTGGAGAGGAGGCATGCTGCGCCACTACGATTTGAATCGGCCGTGAGGAGGGTGAGTCAGTAACGATCGCCTGTGGAGCGAGCTATCGCGGTCGCTGGCGACTCCAGCGGTCCAGAAAGGCGGCCGGGTCAAGGACGGTTATTCCCTGGCAGGCTCGGGCGGGGTAGTGGCGAGTGTTCCCCGTGATGAGGGCGTTGGCGCGGGCGGCCACGGCGACCTCCAGGAAGGGGGCGTCGTCAGGATCAGGTAGAGGGGGACTCAGGGGGAGGGCGACCGCCACCACGCCCTCAGTCTCGATCTGGTCAAGCAAGGCTCGAATCTGCTCGGGGGAGAAGGGAAACTTGGAACGACCCAGGACCTCGCGGTATTCCGCGAGGATTCGTTCATCGTACGCGACTCGGAGAACTCCCGTGGCAACCAGTCGCAGGATTGTCGCCGGCTTGCTGTGGGGTCGGAGGAGGCCCGACACCAAGACGTTGGTGTCGAGGACGGCTGTCAACGGGCTCGGCTCCGCCGGGCCGCTTTGATCTCGGCCTCGATTGCGGCATCCGAAATCCGGTCCGTACCGGCTGAGACGGAGGCCCGCTGCATGCCCTCCATCGCCATCAAGGCGCGGGCGCGCCGAACGGCAGCGATCGTCTTCTCGAAATCGTCCTCGGTGAGTCGGGTGAGGAGAGCGATCGGCTTGCCGTTGGACGTGATGACCATCTCTCCTTCGCGGTCAAGGCGCTCCCAGACCTGGCCTGGTTTCAGGCGGAGTTCCCGGACGGCAACGAACCTCATAGGTCCTCCCAGTAGGTGGATCACGTGTTTCTTGTGTACGAAGTCTCCTACGATAAGTCTACATTAGGTTGCTCAAATACTCAACACCCCGCCCGCACGACGCCGCAGTTCATCCGCCCCGCGGTCACCCATCGCTCTGTTTTCTCTGGGCCTGCCACGCCCCGATTCCACCAGGACTCCGGCATTGGAGACGCTCGCTCTGACACGGCGATCCCCCCAAAGCATCCGAGCGAGGGACGCTCACCGGGATCTTGCAACGGTTGTGGCGGTGCGGGAGCAGTGCTAAGATGAGCTCAAGGGGTGCCAGATGAGTTGGCCGGCGTATCTCGAACTCCACCGCTGCGGAGAGTTGGTGGACCGGGCCAAAGAGGCCGAGCGGCTGCTGGAGGCGTGCCGGGTGTGCCCGCGGGACTGTTTGACCCAGCGCCTCCAGGGCGAGACCGGCGTCTGCGGGGTCGCGGATCAGGCGATGGTTTCGAGCTACGGCCCGCACTTCGGCGAGGAGCGGCCCCTGGTTGGCGTCGGCGGCTCGGGGACGATTTTCCTGGCGCACTGCAACCTCTGCTGCGTCTTCTGCCAGAACTACGAGATCAGCCAGCAGGACGAGGGCCGGATGGTCTCGGCCGGGGAGCTGGCAGTGATGATGCTGGACCTTCAAAGGATGGGCTGTCACAACATCAACTTCGTGACCCCCACCCACCAGGTGCCGCAGATCCTCCGGGCCCTGCCCATCGCCATTGACGGCGGCCTCCAGGTGCCGCTGGTCTACAACTGCGGTGGTTATGAGTCGCTGGATTCGCTCCGGCTGCTGGACGGGATCTTTGACATCTACATGCCAGACTTCAAATACGGTGACGCCGAGGCGGCCAAGCGGTATTCCAAGGTGGAGAACTATCCAGACGTCGCCAAGGCCGCATTCCGAGAAATGCATCGCCAGGTGGGCGACCTGACACTCGATCGCAGGGGCGTCGCCCGCCGTGGCTTGCTGGTGCGCCATCTGGTCCTGCCCAACGCCCTGGCGGGGACGGCGGAGGTTGTCAGATTTCTGGCCGGGCTGTCGGGGGACACGTACGTGAACATCATGGACCAGTACCGGCCGTGCTACCGGGCACACGAGTATCCACTCCTGGCCCGGCGGCCGACAACCGCGGAGCTTGAGGAGGCTCGCCGGCTGGCCCGCGCTGCCGGTCTGCACCGGTTGGATGGGTACTGTTAACTTCCGTTTCTTGGGAGGTTTCACTGGCCATGGGGTGGCACTTCTGGCAATCAGGCAATCCGACGATCTGGGAATCAGGGGTTCCTAGTCGCCCGGTTGCCCAGTTGCCAGATTGCCGCTGCTGTTCTGCCGCTCTTGGCGCCTTGGCGGTTCAATTGATGAGATGAAAAACGCCGAGATCGCGAATCTGTTCAACGAGATCGCCGATTTCCTGGAAGTCAAGGACGAGAATCCTTTCCGGATTCGCGCGTACCGGCGAGCGGCGCAGGCGGTCGAGGGCTTGCCCGAGGATATCGCGGCGATCGCCGGGCGCGGTGCGCTTCTGGAGGTCCCGGGCATCGGCAAGGACCTGGCAGCCAAGATCCAGGAGTATCTCGCCACAGGCGAGATCGAATACCTGGAGGATCTCCGGAAGGAAATCCCGGCCGGCGTGATTGACCTGATGGGCATCCACGGGGTCGGACCCAAGACGGCCAAGCTGCTCTACGAGCAGGTCGGCGTGGACTCCGTGGAAAAGCTGGAGGAGTTGGCCCATGCCCACAAGTTGGCAGGCCTGCCCGGGATCAAGGCGAAGACCGAGGAGAACATCCTCAAGGGGATCGCGGTCTGGCGAAGCGGCCGGGAGCGCATGCCACTGGGGACGGCCCTGAGCTTGGCCGAAGGGATCCTGGGAGAGCTCCGGAGGCTGAAGGAAATGGACCAGATCTCTTCCGCCGGAAGCCTCCGCCGGATGAAGGAGACGGTGAAGGACATTGACATCCTGGTCACCTCGAAGAAGCCGGCCCGGGTCATGGAGGCGTTCGTCGGGCTCCCCAATGTGGCCGAGGTTCTGGCGCACGGAGAGACGAAGTCCAGCGTCCGCCTGCGCGAGAACATCCAGGTGGATCTGCGGGTGGTGGCGCCGGATTGCTTCGGTGCGGCTCTGCAGTACTTCACCGGCTCCAAGCAGCACAACATCCGGGTTCGGGAACTGGCCCAGCGCAAAGGGCTGAAGGTCAGCGAGTACGGAGTCTTCGAGGAAAACACGAACCGGCGGGTGGCGGGCAAGACCGAGGCCGAGGTGTACAGGGCCGTTGGGCTGCCCTTCATCCCGCCTGAATTGCGCGAGGACGGCGGCGAGATCGAGGCGGCCCTGGAGGACCGATTGCCGACCCTGGTGACTGTGGAGGACATCCGAGGCGACCTCCAGATGCACACGACCTGGAGCGATGGAGGCCATTCCCTGGCGGACCTGGCGGAGGGCGTGCGGGCCAAGGGCTACCAGTACATGGCGGTGACCGATCACTCCAAGTCGGCCACGGTCGCCCGCGGAATGAAAGACGAGCAGGTGCTCCAGATGATCGCCGAGGTCCGCGCGCTCGACAAGAAAATGAAGGACTTCCGCATCCTGGCGGGTTGCGAGGTGGACATCAAGGGGGATGGGACCCTGGACTTACCCGACGAGATCCTGCGGCAGCTCGATCTGGTCCTGGTGTCGGTCCACTCGCGCTTCAAGATGGCCCGGGAGGAGATGACGGCGCGGATCGTCCGGGCCGTGCAGCATCCCCTGGTCCATCTCCTGGGCCATCCCACCGGCCGCCTCATCGGGGAGCGCGCCGCGTACGAGGTGGACATGGAGGCGGTGCTCATGGCGGCCCGGACAGCGGGCACGGCCGTGGAGATCAACGCTTCGCCCTCACGCCTGGATCTGAACGATCTGCATGCGCGGCGGGCCAAGGATCTGGGCCTCCCCGTGGCGATCAACACGGACGCCCACACCATCGGCCACCTGGATTTCATGCGCTTCGGCGTCTCGGTGGGGCGGCGGGGGTGGCTCACGCCCGCCGATGTCCTGAATGCCTGGCCGGAAAAGCAGTTGGTGTCCTGGCTGGAGAAGAAGCGGAGCGGCCGGTGAAGGACAAGCAGGCAGTAGGCAGAAGGCAGTAGGCAGGCATCGACCCCGAGAGGTGAGAGGCCGACCATGGCGGTGATGGCCGGGTACTGCGGATTGCATCGTCGATCCGGGATTGACCCGACTCGCTCCCCAGGAGTAGTATCCCCCACTTGAGCGAACATTCTTCCGGTCAACGGCTTCGTCCCGTCCGGAATCGATCGCCCAACCTCGCTGGACAGGATGACAAATCATGGCACAATTCACCACCCGTCCCGTCATCATGGGCAGGCGCGGGGTCGTGACCTCGGGGCACTATCTGGCCACCGCGGCGGGATTTCGGATCATGGAGCAGGGCGGCAACGCGATTGATGCGGCGGC
>JACQVO010000246.1 GCA_016209725.1 Candidatus Methylomirabilota bacterium
GGCTGGTGGGGAGAGGAGGATTCGAACCTCCGAAGGCATGAGCCAACAGATTTACAGTCTGCCCCCTTTGGCCGCTTGGGTATCTCCCCGGAGCCGGTAGGGCTCCACCGCCTGATGGCCGACTCAGCCGACGGGCCTCAAAATGGTGGAGCTGGCGGAGGGAATCGAACCCCCGACCGGCTGATTACAAATCAGCTGCTCTACCTGCTGAGCTACGCCAGCAGACAAACTCGCAATATACACCAAGTGAGAAATATCAACAAGCAATTTTCTTCGAGTCTCCATCCGACGGTGCGGGGAAAATATACGTGATTTCAAGACTCCTCAAAGTATTTCATTCACTTATTCGAAATCCAGCCCACCCGACCCTTCCTCGTTCCCATGACGCTGACGAACCACTTCGAACAGGCAGACCGCGGCGGCTGAGGCGGCATTCAACGAGCCGACCTTCCCCAGGAGCGGGATCCGCACCCGACGGTCACACCGGCTCTGGATGAGCGGTCGTAATCCCCGCCCCTCCGCACCGATGACCAGGGCCAGCGGCTCCCGCAAGTCCACTCCGTACAGGACGCGCTCCCCCGCAGGATCGGCCCCCACCACCCACAGGCCCTGGGTCTTCACCCAGTCCAGAAACGCCGCCAGGTTTGTGACGCGCCCCACGGCGAGATGCTCAGTGGCCCCGGCGGATGCCCGTGCGGCGGCCGGCGTCACACCCGCTGCCCGGTCCCGAGGAACAATCAGTCCGTGGGCCCCTGCCGCCTCCGCACTCCGGAGAATGGCCCCAAGATTCTGCGGGTCCTGGATCCCATCCAGAATGAGCAGGAACGCAGCGTCGCGAGCACGCAGAGCTCGCCCCACGATCTCCTCGGCCTCCAAGTACGGAAACGGCCCGACCTCGGCCAGGATCCCCTGATGGGTCACCCCCCTGGCCAGGCGATCCAACTCAGTCCGCGGGCGGGTCTCAACGGGCACCGCCCGCTCCCGGGCCAGCTGCAGGATCAGGCCGATGGTCCTCCCCTGCTCCTGACGCGCGAGCCAGATCCGCCGGAGGATCCGCCGCCCCGCGCGCAATGCCTCCAGGACGACGTGCGGCCCCGCCAGGACCTCACTGGCAGGCGGATCAGGCCGGCGTGCGGGGATTCTCACTCCTTGACCAACGTCACGGCGATGGCGGGGAGCCGATGGATGTCCGTGGACTGCGATACGGCGTGCGTGGCGGTCTTGGTATCCTCGAGCCGGAAGCCCTGTGCGGTAAGCGCCTGCCGGATCGCATCGGCCGCGGCCCAGGCCTTGGCCCTGCGCGCCGCCTCGCGGTGGGCCAGGAGTTCCTGAACGACCCAGGTCAACTGCCTCTCCCGGTCTGCCGGGCTCGACGCTCCACATTGCACCAGGACGCTCAACTCCTGCAGGGCCTCCGCAGCGGGCCGTTGGAGCCGGACCGTGGCGAAGGCGCTCACCACCGGCCCACCCCCCCGCAGGTCGAGACACAACACCCAGCCCAGCCGGCGCAGGAGTGCAGCCGCCGCCCGGAGGGCAGGAAGCTCGCCAGGGTCCCTGGCCGCAGCCTCGCCTGCCTCGGAGAGGAGCCGGTTGCCCTCACGCACCACGTCGAAGAGAACCGCGAGAGCCCGGGCCGTATTGAAGTCGTCGTCCATCGCCCTGCGGAACGCGGCCTCTGCCGGGTGCGGGCCCTCCGGAAGCGCTCCCGGCGCCAATCCTCCCTCGGGCTGGCGCGGTGCCGTTCCCGCGCCGAGCCGATCCACCGCTCGCAGGAAATCCTGGAGGCCCGCCAAGGCCTT
The DNA here is from genome assembly GCA_016209725.1 of Candidatus Methylomirabilota bacterium. GTDB lineage: Bacteria > Methylomirabilota > Methylomirabilia > Methylomirabilales > 2-02-FULL-66-22 > 2-02-FULL-66-22. The sequence goes on from JACQVO010000246.1 coordinate 1,800, forward strand.
CGCCTTCTCCAGGACGGCAGACTCCGCGTAATCCAGAGGGCCCCGGTAGTTCGTGGAGAGCAGCAACAGCTTCAGGGCTTCGGGGCTGAAGCGGTCCAGTGCGTCCCGGATCGTGACGAAATTCCCCAGGGACTTTGCCATCTTCTCGCCGTTGACGGTGACGAACCCGTTGTGCAGCCAGTACCGAGCAAAGGGCTTGCCCGTGGCGCCTTCTGACTGGGCAATCTCATTCTCGTGGTGGGGGAAGATCAAATCCTCGCCGCCCGCGTGAATATCGAACGTTTCCCCCAGATATTTCGAGGACATGGCCGAACATTCGATGTGCCAGCCGGGCCGCCCGAGGCCCCAGGGGCTGTCCCAGGACGGCTCTCCCGGCTTGGAGGCCTTCCACAGGGCGAAGTCGAGCGGATCCCGTTTGCGCTCGTCCACCTCGATCCGGGCCCCGGCGCGGAGGTCGTCGACGCTGCGGTGGGATAGCTTTCCATACTCCGGGAATCGGCGGACCGCGTAATACACATCCCCGTCCACCGCATACGCCAGGCCACGCTCCAGCAGTGTACTGATGAGCCGAATCATCTCCGGGATATGGTCGGTGGCTTTCGGCTCGATGTCCGCCTGCCCGATGCCCAGGGCAGCCATGTCCTGGCGGAAGGCCTGAATGTATCGGAAGGCCAGGGCGTCCCACGGGATGCCGAGTTGGCGCGCCCGGTTGATGATCTTGTCATCCACATCGGTGAAGTTTCGGACGAACGTCACGCGATAGCCGGAGGACTCGAAGTACCGCCGGACGACCTCGAAAACCAAGGCGGAGCGCGCATGGCCGATGTGGCACAGGTCGTAGACCGTGACCCCGCAGGTGTACATCCGCACCTGCCCGGAAACGAAGGGCTCGAAGGGCTCGAGTGCCTGCGTCAGCGTGCTGTAGATCCTGAGGCTCATGGGATCTCACTCAGCCCGCGATCATGGGTCGCGGGTACTCCGATGTGCTCCGCCCTCGGCTCGGCTGCGCCCCAGGTATTCCCCCGCGCCAGGTCGAGCGGATGGCACGAGCCGGTCCGCGCCATCCCCCTTGATGGCCGGTGTGCGAACGCCGTTCGTCCCCAAGGGGTCCTGAACCCGGTCACCGCCCCGGACGCACCCGCCGGGATCGGTGGGAAGAGACGGCGGGGCGCCCGGTCGGCAGGGGTGTCACGCAGGCCACCGCGATCGTGGCGATCCCCTCGCCCGCCCCCAACCATCCCATCCCTTTCGCCGTTGTGCCCTTCACATTCACCTGCCCTTCCGAGAGTCGCAGGACCTTGGCGAGGCTCGCTCGCATGGCCGGGATGTAGCCCCCGATCCGGGGCACCTCGGCGATGACGGTGGCGTCCACGTTGCTGGGCCGATATCCCTGGGCCGCGATCAGCGTCACGACCCGCTCGAGAAGGACCAGGCTGGAAATGCCCTGCATCTCCGGCCGTCCCACGCCGAAGTGCGCTCCGATGTCTCCCGCACCTACCGCGCCCAGGAGGGCATCCAGGATCGCATGGGTCAGGACATCCGCGTCCGAATCGCCGTCGAGGCCACGCCCGAAGGGGATGGCAATGCCTCCCAGGATCAAGGGGCGCCCCGGAACCAGTCGGTGCATGTCCAGCCCGACGCCGACCCGGACCCGGAAATCCCCCATCGCGGTCACCCGGCGCTCTCCGTCCCCCGGTCCCTGGCCCGCAGGATCTGATCCGCCAGGGCCAGGTCCGCCGTCGTGGTGATCTTGAGATTCTCCGCCAAGCCGGGCACCAGGCGGACTGGGTGGCCCAGTCGCTCCACCAGGGCGCTGTCGTCGGTGCTGCGAAAGCCCTCCGCCTGCGCCCGGATGTGGGCCTCCCGGAGCAGGCCGGCGTGGAAGACCTGGGGTGTCTGGGCCGCCCAGAGCCTGCCGCGCTCCGGCGTTTCCGCCACCCAGCCGTCCGGTCTGGCCAGCTTGATTGTGTCTGTCACCGGCATCGCCACCACGGCTGCGCCGGCCTCCGCCGCGGCGTCCACAACGGCCTGGATCACCGGCGGTGTGATGAAGGGTCGGGCCCCGTCGTGCACCAGAATGAGATCGGTGGAAGGGCTGGTCCGCAGGAGGCCGGCATACACCGAGGCCTGGCGATCCTCTCCCCCTGGAACCACTTCATCCGTGGTCAGCCCAAAGGGGGCCAGGATCTCAGCCCGGCAGCGCTCCTCGTGGCCGGGCGGCACCACCAGGATCAGGCTGTCCACGCGCCGGGAGGCTTGCAGGGCCAGGAGCGTGCGAGCCAGGAGGGGGATCCCTGCCAGGGGCAGGTACTGCTTGGGGACCAGACCCGCAACGCGGGTCCCACCCCCGGCCGCCGGCACGATGGCGGTCACGTGCATCCCATCCCCCCCCACAAGGAAAATCCCAAATCCCCCATCTCGAATCCCCCACGAGCATCCTGGCGCCGCCTCATGGCTCGGGATTCGGGACGTGAGATTTGGGATTCCCGCTGGTTCAGGCGGCCTCCGCCTCTTCTTTCAGCCGAGAGAAGATCATGCGCCCGGCCGTGGTTTGCAGCACCGAGGTCACACACACATCGATCGTCTGGCCGATGTGCCGTCGCCCGTTGTCCACCACGACCATCGTGCCATCGTCCAGGTAGGCAATCCCCTGGTTGTATTCCTTGCCCTCCTTCAGGACATACACCCGCATGTCCTCGCCCGGCAGGACCACCGGTCGGAGGGCATTGGTCAATTCGTTGATGTTCAGGACGCCGACCCCATGCAGCTCCGCCACCTTGTTTAGGTTGAAATCGTTGGTGACGATCTTGGCGTTCAGCGCCTTCGCCATAGCCACCAACTTGTTGTCCACCTCGCGGATCTCGGGGAACTCCATATCGCTGATCTCGACCCGGATGTCCACCTTCTTCTGGATCTTCTGGAGGATGTCCAGGCCGCGGCGACCCCGGTTCCGCTTCAGGGGATCGGAGGAGTCGGCGATGTGCTGCAGCTCGCGCAGGATGAACTGGGGAATGACCAGCGTTCCCTCCAGGAAGCCGGTTTCCGTAATATCCGCGATGCGGCCGTCAATGATGACCGAGGTATCCAGCAGTTTGTAGCTTTCGGCCCGGGGCTGCTCCTTCAACAGGCGGACGAAGCCCGCGAAATTGAACTCCCGGCCCTTGTCCAGCGCCACCAGCGCCCCAAGGTACCCGCCGCCGACCAGGCAGAGGGTCTGGACCAGAACCCCTGCAAAGGGCGGGAAGACCAGCAGGAAGCTGGCCATGGCCGCAAACACCACCCGACCCAGCACCAACCCAAGGACGAGGCCAATCACCGTGTAGAAGATGGCCTTCCCGGAAATCCGGCGGAGACGCTGCTCCAAGGCCACGACGAAGAGGCCGAAGATCAGGCCAACGGCGACCCCGATGATCCCACCCACTTGGCCGCCGCGTTGGAGGGCCAGCGGGAGCAGACCCGCTCCCCCACACAGAATGACGAACAGGACGCGCAGAAGGGATTCTGGCACGCGCGATCACCTCCTCCCGGCGCGGAAGGCTCCAGCGGGAGCCGCCGAGGACCCTGGCAGCCGGGGCGACTCACGAACCCTCACTGCCCATCCAGACGGGGCCAAGGAAGGCAAGCAATCGAAACAAGGGATAGATAGGCGTGCGGATCGCGATACCCCTGTTCACAGAGAGACCGACAAGCCCGCTCCCACAGCCCGTTAGGCCTTGGCGATGGTCCGATCCACCATCGAGCGAGCGTCTCCCTCGTCAATCCCGACCGCGTGGGAGATCTCGCTGACCAGGAGCTGGCGGACATTTTCCAGCATCTTCTTCTCACCGAAGGAGAGGTTGCGCTCCTTTTGCAGCAAGACCAGCTTGCGTAACACCGTCGCGACTTCGTACAACGATCCCGTCTTGATCCGTTCCAGGTTATCCTTGAATCGGCGGTTCCAGTTCGGGCAGATCTCGACGTCCTTCTTGCGCAGGATCTCCATCACCTTGGGGACTTCCTTGCGGGCGATCAACTGGCGCAAGCCGACGCGCTCAGCGTTCCCGGTGGGCACCATGATCGTCATCTCCGTGCCCAGGATGCGCAGGATATAAAAGGACTGCCGGCTGCCAGAGACCTCCTTCTGTTCGATGGCCTCGATGCGTCCGACTCCGTGTGTCGGATAGACGACTTTCTGGCCGACGATGAACATCGCTGCACCCCTCTGAGAGGCGAAATTTCCAATCATTTTACCAAAATTTCCCCGCTCAGTCAAACCGCATTTTGCCGGCCGACAGGACCAGGTCCGCCAGTTCGCCGACGTGGGAGAGGCCCCCGACAGCGATGGCGGCTCCCGCTCCAATCTTGTCCACGGCCCTGTGCGCGGTGATGGCCCGGGTGAAGCCGAGGCGCGCCAGTTCGGAGAGTCGTTTGTCGGACTGGGCAACCCGGCGGACCTCACCCCCCAAGCCGACCTCTCCAAAGAAGGCGCAGGTGGCCTCGACCGGGACATTCCGGACACTCGACAAGACGGCAGCCACGACGCCAAGGTCCGCCCCCGGCTCCCGCACCGAGAGGCCGCCTGCGACGTTGAGAAACACATCCGAGGCCCCGAGTCCGACACGGAGCCGCTTCTCCAGGACCGCCAAGAGCATGGCCACACGTTGGAAGTCGAGCCCGTTTGCCACCCGTCGCGGGATGGCCGCCCCCGTCGGGCTGACCAGGGCCTGCAGTTCCACCAGGATGGGACGCGTCCCCTCGAGCGTCGCCACCACCACAGAGCCGGCGGCGTGGGCCGGCCGCTCCGCCAGGAACAGGGCGGAGGGGTTGTCCACCGAGGCGAGGCCCCGGCTCCCCATCTCGAAGACGCCGATCTCGTCGGTGGGGCCGAAGCGGTTCTTCGTCGCCCGAAGGATCCGATACGCCTGATGTCGGTCGCCCTCGAAGTACACGACGGTGTCCACGATATGCTCCAGGGCTTTGGGCCCCGCCAGGCTCCCTTCCTTGGTGACATGGCCGATGAGCCATACGCTGATCTCTTGCCGCTTGGCAACCTCCAGCAGTCGGCCTGCGACCTCGCGGACCTGGCTCAGGCTTCCGGCAGGGGACTCCAGGGCAAGGCTCGACGTCGTCTGGATCGAATCCAGCACGACCGCCGCGGGCTTGAGGCTGGCGATATGGTCGAGGATGGTCTCGAGGCAGGTTTCGGCGGCGAGGTAGAGATCCGGGGCATCGGCCGCCAGCCGGCGCCCGCGCTCGCTGACCTGCGCGAGGGATTCCTCTCCGGAGATGTACAGCAGGGTCAGACCCTGCCGCGCCAGGGCTCCCGCAGCCTGGAGCACGAGGGTGGATTTCCCGATGCCCGGATCGCCCCCGACCAGGATCATGGCGCCCGGCACGAGGCCGCCGCCCAGCACGCGATCCAGTTCGCCGATCCCCGTCCGGATGCACCGATGCCCGATCCCGGCGACCTCGGCCAGGAGCATCGGGCGCGCACTTGACGCCGGCCGCGCGTCCCCCGTCCGGCCCGCTCGGGCACCCTCGGGGGATGCCCCGGATGCCGTGCGGACCTCCGTCAGGCCCCCCCAGGCGCCGCAGTCCGGACACCGGCCCAACCAGCCCGGCGCCTGGTACCCGCACTGCTGGCATTCGTAATGGCTGCGTTTGCCGGCCACGTCGACGGCAGACTAGAAGGCGCCCAAGGCCTGAATGCCGATCCCGATGATGCTGAGCGGTCCTTGCTCACGCAGTTGGTCCGCGCCTTTACCGACCTTTTTCAGACTGTCCTTCGCGGTGAAGTAGAGCGAGTCATCGTTAACCAGCTTGCCCAGGGTGCCCTCGCCACGCTCGACCTTCTTCATGATCGTGTTCAGGCTCCCCACAGCCCCCTTCATGTCGTCGTAGATGGTCTCGTCGTGGACCAATCTCCCTAGGGTTCCCTTCCCCTCGGTGATCTGCTTGGACGCGGTGCGGAGACCGCTCATGGCGTCCCGCGCCTCCGTTAGGGTCTCCCGGACCTGATTGTACAAGGTTTCGTCTCTTACGAGCTTCCCCAGGCTCCCCTTGCCGCTCTCGATGTCTTTCATGACGCGACTGAGGCTGCCCGTCGTGCCCCGAAGGTCCGCGCTCAGACCGCGCAGGTCCCGGTACAGCGCGTCATCCGTGAGCAGCTTGCCCAGGGTCCCCTGGCCCTTGGCGAGTTGCTCGCTCACCCGGCTCAGATTGCCTGCCATCCCTCGGATCTCCCGGTAGAGGCCATCGTCGGCGATCAATCGGCCCAGGGTCCCCTCGCCCTTTTCGATCTTCTTGGCAATCTTGTCCATGCTCTGGAAGGTCGCACTGATCGGCTCGATGCTTTTCCCCAAACCCTCATTCACCTGCTTGGCGAGGGTCTGAATGTCGCCCGCCGCATCGTTCAGCCGGGCCATGAGCGTGTTCAGGTCGGGGGGCTCACTGCTCTGCAAGAGACTCCCCGGGGGAGCCACCTGGGCCGCCGGCGAGCCGAAGGTGAGGTCGACGAAATTCGTCCCCAATAGGCTGGTCAGCTTGATGGTGGCCATGGAATCGGTCTTCACCGGGGTCCCCGGCTTGACCCGCATCGCGACCTCCACCCGGGCGCCGATGACCCGGATGTCCCGCACGCTGCCCACGTCGACGCCCGCCAAGCGGACCGGATCCCCCAGCTTCAGACCTGGGATGGACTTGAACGAGGTCCGGTATTCGACCATCCGCCCGAAGATCGTCTCCTTCCCGAGCAGCTCGAACAGGGCGATCAGGATGAGGAAGGCCACCACCAGAAACAGACCGACCCGAACTTCCCGTGACATTGCCATGGCTCCCTGCCTCCTTCCAAGGCCGTCATCTGGCCAGGACTTTCATCTGCGTACTGATGAACGCCCGGACCACCGGATTGGTGGTGGCACGGATGCCCTCCGGCGTCCCGGTCTCGACCAGCCGACCCTCATGGATCATGCCCAGGCGGTCGGCCACGGCGAACCCCAGGTTCAGGTCGTGGGTGACCACCAGCGAGGTGATCTTGAACTGCTTCAGGTCCGCGATGACATGACCGATTTGCTCGGTCAGGACCGGGTCCAGACCCGCCGTGGGCTCATCGTACAGGATCAGGTGGGGGTTCACCGCCAGGGCCCGGGCGATGGAGACCCGCTTCTTCATGCCGCCCGACAGCTCGGCGGGCATGGCATGCTCTGTGCTCGCCAGCCCCACCAGCGCCAGTTTCCCGGCCACGACCCGCGTGATCTCGCTCGGGCCGCAGATGCGGTGCTCCTTCATCCACAGGCCGACGTTTTCTCCCACCGAGAGCGAGTTGAAGAGGGCCGAGGACTGGAAGACCATGGCCATGCGGAACCGGCGGCGCCGCCCCTCGGCCTGCAGGTCCTCCCCGTCCACCAGGATGCGCCCCGAGTCGGGGGTAAGCAGGCCGGTGATGTGCTTGAGCAGGACCGACTTCCCGCAGCCAGACGGGCCGAAGATCACAAAGGTCTCGCCCGGCTCGACGACGAGGTCGAGGTCGCGCAGAACGTGGTGGGTCCCGAAAAACTTGTTGAGGCGTTGCACCTCGACACGGACCCCGGGCTGGGTCCGCCCCTCCGTCAACGGTCCCTCAATCTCCGTGAGGTGGTCGGCGTCAGGCAGCCAACGGCTCCAGAGGACCATGGCGTCACATCAGGCTGCGGGTGATGAGGTAGTTCAGCACGAAAATGAGCATGAAGGACAGCACCACCGCCCGGGTCACGGCCCGGCCGATCTCCTCCGGGCCCCCAGTGGTCCGCAGGCCGACGTAACAGCAGGTAACTGCCACGACCATCCCGAAAACCACCGACTTGATCAGGCTGTCCATCACGTCACTGAATTTCACCACTTCCTGAAAGTTCAGACGGAACAGGCGGAAACTCACGCTGATCTTCGGGTTGACCGCCGAGACGGCGGCCCCGCCCAGCAGACCGATGGCATTCACGTACATACACAAGGCGGGGACGGCGATGATGCTGGCCAGCAGGCGGGGCATGACCAGGTACCGGACGGGATTGATGTTCAGGGTCTTGAGAGCGTCGATCTCCTCGTAGACGTTCATGGCCCCCAGTTCGGCGGCGATGGCCGAGCCCACGCGTCCCGCCACCAGGAGGGCCGTCATGACCGGCCCGAGCTCCTTGATCATGCTCAGGCCGACGATGCTGCCGATGTTTCCCTCCAGGCCGAACTGGGCCAGCCGCGAGCCGGTCTGCAGGGCCAGGACGCCCCCGATGAAGACGGCCATCAGGGAGGCGATGGGCAGCGTCGCATTCCCGAACTCGAGCAGATGGGCCAGGATCTTGTCGGCGTTCCGGGGCGCCGCCTTGCACCAGTAGAGCGCCTCCAGGAAGAGGGTCGTCCCCTCACCGATCCCCCGGAGGAAGCGTTCGCCGCGGCCGAGGAGCCCGTTCACCGGACCCCTCCCGCCGGATCCAGGACGGCGATGCGCTGCGGGACGGCCGTCCACGTGAGGGCGACATTCCGGAACACGCGCATCGTCCGGATCCCGTGCCTGACCTCGTACTCCAGGGCGCCCCCCAGGAGAGAGAGATGCACATCCTCCCCGCGCTCCCGGTAAGCCAGGAGCGGACCCAGGATCTCCACGGCCTCTCCCTCTGGGGTGCTCTCGTGGCGCACCAGGTTCCAAAGGAGCGACCGGACCTCATCCCCCCGCGCGCTCTGCCGGTAGGTATAGAGCGCCCAGAGGGGGGAGTAGTTGCGCTCGATCCGTTCGTTGCCCGGCATGAAGGCCTCCAGCAGAGCCAGGGTCTGAAACTCGACCGCTCCCTCCCGGTCGCGGGTGTAGCGGAAGAACGGCCAGGCATCCACCCGCCGGGTCGACCCGTCGCGCCCCTCCTCCCGCGTGTCCGAGTAGAGGTACCAGAGGATCCGGTGCCGGACCTTGACACTCCCAGGGAGCTCCTCCCGATTTCGGATGTAGAGGGGAAACAGGAGGACGAGGTCGGAACTCTTCAGCTCCCGCAAGAGAAACTCGTTCCGCAGCACCCGCTCCTCCACGGAGAAGAAGGGCAGGAACCGGTGAATGGTGCGCCCCTCGCCCCGGGCGATCTGGATCAGCGGCCAGGGCAGGTCCCACTGTTCGTACTGCCGCTCGCGATCGACCGTGTGGTTGAAGAACGGCCAAAGGACGGTCGTGCTCTCCCGGGTCTTGGACCGTTGCGAGGCATAGAACGGGAGAATCGCCAGGGTTTCTTCCGGGTTGTCCCCGTCGAGGCCAGTCCGCTGATGCAAGAAGAGCGGCCAGAGGACGAAACGCGTCTCCGAGACGCCCTCCCTGACCTCCTCCCCGTACAGGGGGATGATGCGAAAGCCCGACCGTTTTTCCCCGCGGGTCACGGATACGAACGGCCAGGGGAAGTACCGCGTCTCCACCCCCCGCTTCACCAATCGCACATAGGCGGGGAAGAGCACGAACTCGATCTCGTCCTGCCCCAGCCTGTCCAGTGCCCGCCCGCCGAAGGGGACGACGGCGCGGTACCTCTCGCCGGTTTCGGTCCGGCCGCTCAGATAGAATGGGAACAGGTCGAAGCGGTCCTCGCGTGCGTGGGCCTGGGAGCCCTCTTCCCGGAAGTTCAGGATCTGGAGGAACTGGAACTGCCGATCCTCTTCGTCCCTGGAGTAGGACATGAACGGGTACAGGACCTCCCACTCCAGCTTGCGGGCCAGCCTGTCCTGGCGCCAGTGGAACAGGGGCCGGATGGCCAACTCTCTTACGGCATCGTCCGGGGAGCGTGCGAACTCCAGGAAGGGTCCCAAGCCAGACTGGACACGCATCCGGTCCACCGGGTCGTCCCGCTCGTCGTACAGCGGCCAGAGGTTCCAGACGCCGGCACCCACCGGGGCGTTCCGGGGGGGCTCGGGCGCCTCGGCGGCGTATCCCGTGAGCGCCAGGAGAAGCCACAGAGCGCCCACGATCACGCATGTGCACGCTCGGCCGGCTCGCCAGGCTACTCCCCGCCGCGTCATCATCCGGCCCTCGGTGGCTCCGCCACGAACTCCCGCTCCCGCTCCTGGTCTTCGAAGCGCGTGTACTCCCGCAGGAAGGCCAAGTGCACCGTGCCCGTCGGGCCGTTCCGTTGCTTCCCGATGATCACCTCGGTGGTATTATCCTCGGGCTCGTCCAGCTCTTCCTCCCGGCGGGCCCGGTAGAAGGCTGGACGATAGAGGAAGGCCACCACATCGGCATCCTGCTCGATGGCGCCGGATTCCCGCAGGTCGGACAGCTGCGGTCGCGGCGGCTGCCGCGACTCCACCGCCCGCGAGAGCTGGGACAGGGCCACCACGGGAACGTCCAGCTCCTTGGCCATGGCCTTCAGGGACCGGGAGATCTCGGAGATCTCCTGCTGCCGGCTCTCGACGCGCCCCCGGCCCGAGATGAGCTGCAGATAGTCGATGATCACCAGCCCGAGCCCGTGCTCCGCCTTGAGGCGGCGCGCCTTGGCCCGCATCTCCAGCAGGGAGATGCCGGGGGTGTCGTCAATGAAGATCGGCGCCTCGGAGAGTCTGCCGGCGCCGGTGGTCAGCTTCGGCCAGTCCGCGTCGGAGAGGTACCCGGTGCGGAGCTTGTGGGAATCCACCCTCGCCACGGAGCAGAGCATGCGCTGCACCAGCTGCTCCTTGGACATCTCCAGGCTGAAGATGGCGACCGGGATCTGCTCCTGGGTGGCGGCGTGGTCGGCGATGTTGAGGCAGAAGCTGGTCTTGCCCATAGAGGGACGGCCCGCCACCACCACGAGCTCCGAAGGCTGGAGGCCGGCCGTCATCTCGTCGAACTTCCGGAAGCCCGTGGGAACGCCGGTGACGTGGCTCTTGCGGTCGTACAGCTTCTCGATGAGCTGGAAGGTGCCCTTGAGGACGCTCTTCACCGGGACGAAGGAGCGGCTGATCTTGTCCTGGGAGATCTCGAAGATTTGCTGCTCGGCCCAGTCCAGGACTTCGTCCACGTCCTCCTTGTCGGCGTAGGCGAGGGAAACCACGGCCGTGGCCTTCTGGATCAGGGCGTACAGGAGGGCCTTGTCCTTGACGATCCGGGCATGGTAGGCGACGTTGGCCGCCGTCGGCACGGCGTCCACCAGCGCGCTCAGGGCGCTGGCCCCACCCACCTCTTCGAGCTGCTTCCGCCGCAGGAGCTCGTTGGCCAGGGTCACCAGGTCCACCGGCTCGTTCCGCTCGAAGAGGTCGAGGCACGCGCCGAAGATCCTCCGGTGGGCTTCCCTGTAGAAGTCGGCGGGCCGCAGCACCTCCATCGCCTTCAGGAGGGCGCCCGGATCCTGGAGCACAGCCCCCAGGACGGAGATCTCCGCCTCCAGGTTCTGCGGGGGAATTCTGTCAGTGATGACCGCCGGCTCAGGCATGGAGATGCGTGACCAGTTGGGGGGGACTAGGCCTCCCGCTCCACCGTGACGGCCAGATCCGTCTCGACTTCGGCGTGCAGACGCAGCGGCACCCGGTGCGCCCCCAACGTCTTGATCGGCTCGGCCAGGAGGATCTGCTTCTTGTCCACCGAGAGACCCTGGGCGGCCAGAGCCTGGCTGATGTCCTGGGCGGTCACCGACCCGAAGAGTCTGGCCGGACGCCCGGCCGCGTGGGTGGCGTCGGCGGAGGGCAGGACCGGGGACTCCGAAGGGCTGGGCGCCCCTTCCTCGCTGGCCCGCCGTCTCAGCGTGACCTGGACCGTGGCCAATTGCTCCGCCATGGCGCTGGCCTCTCGCTTGGTCCGGTCCTCGCGATTCTTGCTCTGGGCCGTCAGCTGCGCGAGGGATCGCACGTGGCCCGGCGTGGCCGGGACGGCCAACCGCTTGGGCAGGAGGAAGTTGCGGGCATAGCCATCAGCGACCTCCGCCTGCTGCCCCGGCTCGCCAAGGCCTTCGACCTTCTGCATCAGGATCACCTTCATAGACACGCTCCCTCTCGCATATCATGGGCCAGCAACTCGATGCCTCTCTTCCGCCGTCCCCTCTCGGCCCTCGGCTCTCGACTCTCGGCTCTCTCGGCCTAGGTCCGGTCGGGCGTCTTGGGGAAACTCAGGTGCCGAAAGGCGAACCACACATCGAACAGCCCCACCCCCGCGACCAGCAGGGTGAGGAAGGGCTGGAAAAACAAGAGCAGCACCGACAGGGCCCCTAGGAAGCGCGGCAGGTGGAAGCGTTGGAACAGGAACGCTGCGATGCTCAGCCCCTGGAGAAAGTACAGGGCCACCAGGATGATGAGGAGGTTCAGCCCGGTGGCCTGCAGCCAGGGCAATCCCGTGAGGTAGAGAATGCCAGCCCCGATGAAGGCCCACACCAAGAATTCGGGAAGCTCCCACCGGAACGGCTTCAGGGTCGCGCCGCCGAGTTGCGCCGCCCACCGCGGCGTCAGGCCTCGCAGGAGCAGGATGTAGCCCGACGCGGTCAGCAGGCTCCCCGCGAAGAACAGCCCGGGAAACGCCATCAAGAGGAACGCCCGGGACCGGGTGGCCGAGCCGTACAGGGGGGCAGCGGCCTCGCCGGACAGGCCGAGCCGTGCTGTGAGAGCCTCCATGTCCGCCAGCAGCCCCTCCACGTGTTGCGAGATGGCAGTCAGCGGGGAGGCCCATTGATCCGAGGTCAGGACCAGGACCCCGATTCCCCCCAGCGTCAGGAGGGCGGCAACTCCCGTCACCACCACCTCGGGGCGGCTGCCCCGCCGCAGCCCCTCCGCCAGGAAGACGGCCGAAAGGCCGAACTCCAGCAGGAACAGCAGTCCCTGCCGCGGTGAGGCAAGTCCCCCCAGTGCCAGCGTTGTGAGCGCCAGGGCCAGGATCAGGGCGGACATCCCGTGTCGCAGCCGGAGCAGGACGAAGGGCACGGGGCACAGCAGGCTGAGGAACACGCCCAGGACTGGGAGCAGCCCCCCCGAGATGAACACACCGACGACCACGAGGCCGGCCAGGATGATCTCGCCGGCCATGGCCAGCCGTCGCGCGTCACCCACCCGCCACCTCCACCGCTCTGGAATGAGCGGACTACGCCAACTCTGCCGCGAAGGAGAGGAGGGCGACGCTCCGCGCCCGCTTGATGGCGACGGTGAGCTGTCGCTGGTGGTGGGCGCAGTTGCCTGAAATCCTTCGCGGGATGATCTTTCCGCGGTCGCTGACAAAGCTGCGCAACCGCTTGACGTCCTTGAAATCCACCAGCACGACCTTATCCAGGCAGAACTTGCACACCTTCTGCCGCCGGTAGGTTCGTCGTTTCTTCAGCACGTGTCTCTCTCCTTAACCGCCCGCGCCTGATGGAGGGCAGCGCATCGCCTTCAGCCCTGCCCGGGACCCCCTGACGCGGACAAGCGCGGGGGCTGTTCGCATCAGGAACGCCGGACGGAATCAGAAGGGCACCTCGTCCTGCTCGGGCCCCCGCGGGGCCTCCGGCTCCTCCTCGGCGCCCGGAGGTCCCGCCGCCTTCCGGGGACCCACGAACTGCACGCGCTCCGCCACGACCTCATGCTTGGAGCGCTTCTGGCCTTCGGGCGTTTCCCAGGACCGTTGTTGCAGATGCCCCTCCACCAGAACCGTCCGGCCCTTGCCGAGATACTCGCCGCAGCTCTCTGCCTGTTTGCCCCACACGACGATGGTGATGTAGCACACCTCGTCCCGCCGCTCGCCACCCTGGGTTGTGTAGGAGCGGTTCACGGCCAAGTCGAAGTTGCACACCGGGGCCCCGCTCGGGATGTAGCGCAGCTCGGGATCCCGTGTCAGATTCCCCATGAGGATGACTTTGTTGAAGCTGGCCACGCTCAGGCCTCCTGGACCTCCACACCGGTCCGAAGGGCTCCAGATTCCTGCGGAGCGGAACCGGGCCTCTTCGCCTTGGCCGCCTTGTGCCGGGGGGCCGGCGCGAGGACCGTAAGGAACTTCAGCGCCGATTCGGTGATGTTCAGATGGCGCTCCAGTTCGGCCACGGCCTTCACTGGCGCCCGGAGCCGCAAGAATACGTAATGCCCCTCCCGTCGCTTCTTGATCTCGTAGGCCAGACGCTTCTTCCCCCACTTCTGGACCTCGGCGACCTCGCCCCCCTCCTTGGTGACCACGCCGCTGGCGGCGGCAATCGCCGCCTCCACGCCGTCATCGCCCAGGGCCGGATCCAGAATGAAGATCACCTCGTATGCGCGCAACCTGCCACCTCCCTTCTTGTAGGGGCTCCTTACGCCGACGCGCCGGAGGCGTGAGCCCGGACGTTGTAGCGGTCCATGGCCAGGGCCAGCCCGTGCCGGATCAGGGTCTGGACCGCTGTGGCCGCCCGCGCCAGCATGTCTGCCGCCACCGGCAACTCCTCTGCCGCGAACCCCTCCAGGACCCGGTCGGCAGCGTCCTCGCCTTCCCGTGGGCGCCCGATCCCCAGCCGGACACGGGGGAAGTCCTGCGTCCCCAAGGCCTCCTGTACCGAGGCCACGCCCCGGTGCCCGCCCGGTCCGGCGCCGCCCGTTACCCGCACGCGTCCCAGGACGAGGTCGAGGTCATCGTGGACCACCGCCAGCCGCGTCTCCGGGAGGGAGAGCAACCCCAGCCAGGCCGCCACGCTCGGCCCGCTGAGGTTCATGAAGGTCTGCGGCTTCAGAAGGAGGATGGGGATGCCGGAGAGATCAGCCAGCGCCGCTTGGGCCTGGAAGCGGTCCGCGCCGAAATGGGCCCCCGCCTCGACCGCCAACCGGTCGACCACCTCGTATCCCACATTGTGCCGGGTACGGGCGTACGCCGGGCCGGGATTCCCCAGCCCCACCACCAGCCACTGCGCCGCAGGAGTCGCCCCCACCTATTTCGTCTTGGCCTCCGCTTTCGGCTTGGCCTCCGGCTCGGCTTCGGCCTCCGGCTTCTCGCGTTTGCCGACCACCTCGGGTTCGGCTGGCTTCTCCTCCACCGGGGCCGCCACCTCCTCAGCCGCCGGGGCCACGACCGAAACCACGACCCGGCCGGAGTCCTCCAAGATGCGAATCCCCTCACCGACAGTCAGGTCACGCACGTGGACGGCGTCCCCGACGTCCAGGCCGGAAACGTCCACCGGGATCCGCTCCGGGATATTCAGCGGCAGGCACTCGACGAAGAGCTGGCGCAATGGTTGTTCCAGAATGCCGCCCTTGCTCTTGACCCCCACGGACTCGCCGGTCAGGATCAGGGGAACCTCCACTCGGATCTTCCGCTCCATGGAGATCTCCTGGAAATCGGCGTGGAGCGGCCGTCCCTTGACCGGATCCAGCTGCAACTCCTTGAGGATCACCACGGAGGTGCGGCTCCCGTCGGCTCCGTCCAGGGAGAGATTGATCAGCACGTTCTCGCCGCCGCCGAGGGCCGAGAGCAGCTCCTGCGGGTTCACCACCACGGGGACCGGATCCCGTGGCCCCCCGTAGACGACCCCGGGGATGCGGCGGGCCCGGCGCAACCGCTTTGCCTCCGCCTTCCCCACTACGGTTCGGACTGTGCCTTTCAGGTCCACCGTTGCCATGCTCGCCTCCAACGACTGATCCCTGAGTACCGATTGCCACCCTGGCCGATCCACCGCCCGCCAGGAACACCGTCACCCCACATCCGCACGCAAAGCCGGAGGCGCCCTGCCGCCTCGTCAGACGAAGAGCGAGCTCACCGACGTCTCGGAATGGATGCGGTGAATTGCCTCGGCCAAGAGCGGGGCCACCGACAGGACCGTGATCTTCTTGCTCTGCTGGTCCTCCCGGAGCGGGATGGTGTTCGTGACCACCACCTCTTCGATGACGGATCCCTCCAACCGCTCGATCGCCTGGCCCGACAGGACCGGGTGGGTGCAACTCGCCACGATGCGGCGGGCGCCCTCCGCTTTCAGGGCGGACACGGCCTGGATGATGGTCCCGGCGGTGTCGATGATGTCGTCGAGCAGGATCACGTCCCGGTCCCGGACCTCGCCGATGACGTGCATGATCTTGGACTCGTTGGCGCCGGTGCGACGCTTGTCCATGATGGCCAGGGATGTCCCCAGCCGTTTGGCAAAGGCGCGGGATCGCTCCACCCCCCCGGCGTCGGGGGCCACCACCACCAGATCCGCCCAGTCATGTCGTTCCAGTCGCTGCTGGAAATACTGCAGCAACACCGGCGCCGCGAAGAGATGATCTACCGGGATGTTGAAGAAGCCCTGGATCTGTCCGGCGTGCAGGTCCATGGTCAGGACCCGCTGCGCCCCCGCCGCGGTGATGAGGTCCGCCACCAGCTTGGCCGTGATGGGGACGCGTGGCTGCACCTTCCGGTCCTGACGGGCATACCCGTAGTAGGGGATCACGGCAGTGATCCGGAACGCCGATGCCCGCCTCAGGGCGTCAATCATGATCAGCAATTCCATGAGGTTTTGATTGACCGGCGGGCACGTGGGCTGGATGACGAAGACATCCGCCCCGCGGACGTTCTTGTTCATCTGGACGAACACCTCGCCGTCGGAGAATTGGGAGACTTCCGCTTCGGCCAGGCGCGTCCCCAGGGAGTCCGCGATCTCCTGTGCGAGCTTCCGGTTGGCGTTCCCCGCAGTTAACACCAGTTCAGCGGGCATGGGGCTCCCCTTCGTCATGGGACCAACGTGATTCCGAGTTGCCTGGACGCGCCCCGGACCGCGGCGGGCTGGCTGGGGCGGGAGGATTCGAACCTCCGGATGCGGGATCCAAAGTCCCGAGCCTTACCGCTTGGCCACGCCCCAGTGCTGATCCGGGGCCCGAGGGCGGAGTTGCCACTCGACGAAATCGCCGCCCCCTGCCACGGCTCGCCCATGACGCGTCGTATGTCCGGGTGGCCTTACCCCATAACGCTCAGAATGGGGTTTTCGGCCAACGTCGTCACAGCCATGGCGAAGGCCCCGCTGGCCTGCGCCCGGGCTGCCAGGGCCTGTCCGCTGGCGGCGTCCGGGACCACCGCGAACAGGGACGCCCCGCTGCCGGACATGACCACGGGCGAGCCGCCGCCCTCTTGCAGGAGGCCCTTGAGGGCCTGAACCTCGGCCCGGTGGGGCACGACCACCGCCTCCAGCCGATTGAACGCCCACACAGGGGGCCACGCCAGCCGACCGCCGGCGGCCAAAGGTCGGATAGTAGCGCGCTCCTGCCAGTCTGTCAATTTTGAACTGGCCTCCCGGTACGCCCAGGAGGTGGAGATGGGCACGCCGGGATTCGCCAGGACCAGCCACTGGGGCGGCCACGGCTGCAAGGGGGTGAGCACCTCCCCGCGTCCGGTCGCCATGGCCAGGCCATCACTCAGGAAGAAAGGGACATCGCTCCCCAGCGTGGCCGCGATGTCCTGCAGAAGCTCCCGGGAGTGACTGAGACCGTACAGCCGGTTGAGTCCCGCCAGGACTGCCGCGGCGTTACTCGAGCCGCCCCCGAGGCCCCCGGCAAGTGGAATGCGTTTGTCCAGGTGGACGTGAACTCCGCCGCGGACCCCCGCCGTCTCCATGAACAGGGCGGCCGCCTTGTACGCCAGATTCCCCCGACCTGGAGGCAGCTCGGCACCGCTCACGCTCACCCGGATGCCCCGCGGCCTCCGATGAAGGTGAACGCCGTCGCACAGGTTCACGAGCTGCATGATCGACTCGACTTCGTGGTACCCATCGGGCCGGCGACCCACCACCTCAAGAAAGAGGTTGATCTTTGCCGGGGAAAGGATGTGGAGTTCTTCCACGGGGCCGACTCCTGTCTCCTCCGCTGCGCCGATCCCTTGACCTCGGGCCTCGCGTCCCCCCCGGCTTCAAGGCATCGTTTCTCCCCGCTGGCGGCGGCCAGGGTACAGGGCGGAATGTGGGGAGCGCGGGGCCAGGCGAGCTCCGGCGATTCCGTCAGCGAACGGGCGAGACCGTGGACTCGGGCAGGGACCCGCCGCCCAGATCACGGATCCGTGTTCGTCCGTCCGCCGGCGGGGACAGGTCAAACAGCCCCGCGTCCACCGGCTCGTTGAGCCGCGCGGTTTCGTACTGGATGGCCACCCTGGTTCCGGTCCGAACCCCCTCCAGGCGGACTGCCAGGGGGAAAGCCGCGCCGTTCAGCCGCCGTCGCTCGCCGAATTCAAACCGCAGGAGGAGCCCGGTCGCCTCGCCCAGCTCGCCTCGCTCAACCTCCGCGCCATCCGGACCCGTCCACACCCGCTGCCAGTACGGCCCATCCACCGACTCCACCCGCACGGCCTCGGCCTCCGCGGCCACCCGCACCCGGGGGTCGCCCGCCCGGACCGGAAGCGGAGGAAGGCCGACCAGGAGCCGCAGGAGCGGTCCGGGCGGGATGGGGACCCGGGCTAACCTTCCCAATGTCTCGGGCGTAGCCCGACCCACGCCATACTCGTGCCGGGCGGGGGCGTGCACCGCCAGGTCCTGCCCCCGAATGGCCACCAGCAGGACGGCCGTCCCCAGAGGACTCAGGACCTCCAAACGGGCGCGGTCCGGCATGGCCACCACGATCACCTGCGTGGCCGATCCGCTCCCCGCCGGGCCATCGTAGCGGACGCTGGCCAGCCCCCGCACAGTCGTCACTGCCGACTCCCTCGCCGCCAGCCCTTCCAGGACCGCCTCCGGCCGATCCCCCAAGGACGGCGCAAGCCGCCGGGGCGGTGTGGGCACCACGGCGCAGGCCGCGGCCAGGAGCAGCCAGGCCATCCCCGCCACGGGGCGGGCGAGGCCGATCATTGACTGTTGCGGTGGGCGTCGCGCGAGGTATGCTGGCGGGCGTCGTCGAGCTTCTTGCGGACGGCCTCATTGGTGCCGTCCAATTCCAGGGCGCGTTCCCATTCCCGGACGGCATCCCGGATCATGCCTTGCTTGAAATAGGCGTCCCCCAGGTGCTCGCGAATGGTCGGATCGTCCCGGCGGGAAAACTTCACGGCCCGCAGCAGTTCCGCGAGGGCCTCGTCGGTCCGCCCCAGCTTGAAGTAGGCCCAGCCCAGGCTGTCGATGAAGGCGCCGTTCTCCGGCTCCAGCTCCAGAGCCTTCTTCACCAGGGCCACCGATTCCTCCAGCTTGATCCCTTCATCGGCGAACATGTAGCCGAGGTAGTTGTAGGCGTCGGCATGCTTCGGATCCAACTCCAGCGCCTTCCGGAAGGCGGCCTCGGCCCGATCCAACTGGCGGTTCCGCTCCAGGGCCGCGCCCAACTGAAAATGGAACTGCGGGTTGGCGGGGTCCAACGCCACGGCCTTCTCGAACTGGAGGACGGCCTTCGCATAGTCCTTCCTCTGCAGGAAGGTGAGTCCCAGCAGGTAGGGGACGTTCCCCTCGCGGGGACGCAGGCGTGCCGCCTCGCTGAAGACGGCCGTGGCTTGGTCGTACTGCTCCTGCTGGCCGTAGATGTACCCGCGATGCAGGAGGGCGTCCACGTATCGGGCATCTTGCGCCGTCAGCTTACCCAGGACCTCCAAGGCCTCGTCGTACCGCTTCTGATCCTCCAGGCTGAGGCCCAGAGCGAAGCGCGCCTCGCCGTTGGTCGGATCTTTCTCGAGCACCTGCCTGAACAGGGCCATGGCCCGCTCGTGGTCCTTCTTCTCCGCCAGGATCTGCCCGATGCGGGTCAAGAGCAGGAGATTGCTCGGATCGGTCTTGCGCAGCTCCTCGTAGGCCGCCAGGGCGGCGTCCAGGTCCCCGCGGCGCAGGTGGACCTGGGCGAGTCGCTCCCGGAACTCCCGGTTCTGGGGATCATCCGCCAGCGCCCGCTCGTAGACCCGCACCGCCTCCTCGTAGCGGCCCTGGACCTCGTAGCTGGCGGCCAGCCCCACCCAGGCGGGATCGAAATCCTCGTTCCGCTCAATGGCCGCCTCGAAATACTGCCGGGCCTTCTCCGGTTCCCGCAGCTCCATAGAGATTCGGCCCAGGCTGTAGCGCGCCAGGTGGCTGTTGGGATCCACCCCGGCCAAGGCCTCGAAGGCCCGAATGGCCTCAGGGAAGTTCTGCGTCTCGATGTACAAGTTCCCCAGGAACAGGTACGCCTCGGGGCGGCGGGGATCCAGCCGGATCACCTCCTGGTAATGGCGCTCGGCCCCCTTGACGTTCCGCAATCCCTGATAGGCCGCCGCCACGAGGAGATGGGCCTGGATATTGTTCGAGGCGAGAGCCAGCACCTCCTCGCCCTCCTGCAGGGCCGCCCGGAAATCTCCCTTCCTCAGAAGCAGTGACGCCAGGTGGATCCGCAAGTGGAGGGACTTCGGATCATATGTCAGGGCCTCCCGTTCCCACCGCACCGCCTCGTCCAGTTCGCCCTGGAGTTCCGCCCACACGCTCCGCGAGTAGGCATAGTAGGCCCGCTGGTCCACGCGGGGATCACCCCGCGTTGCCGATGCGGTGACCACCACCCGGCCCGCCTCCGACAGTCGCTCTTCGCCCGGCGGCCCGCCCAACTGTGCACAGCCGGGCAAGAGCCACGCCACCAACAGGACTGCCGACCCCCATCCCATCGCCACCGCCTGTCGCATGCCCAGAGGTCCTCGTCGAGAGAAACCAACGGCCGGGCCACGCCCGGCCGCCTTCCGAAAGTCAATGTAGCAGGGTGACCCCGGGCCGTCAACGTGAATTTCGTTCAGGACGGCAGAGAGGATGAGGACTTAGAGGGGGAAGGTCGGCAGAACATAGCACAGCGATGCACGGCGACGCAACCCCCGCGCAACTGGAAAACGGCGAGGGCCGCCGGGCGCGCGGGGGTCTACCAACCGGGCGGGGCACCACCCCCCGCGAGAACCCCACTCCCCCATTGCCATTGTTAGACGCGCATAGGCATCGACACGCCAAAACGCCTGGACCGTCATCAGGCCGATGCTTGGTAGCAGCGAAACGGAACGGGCGACTGAAGGAGCAGTGCAGCATGCGATTGAACGGCAGAACGGCAATCATGCGCTACCTTGGCCGGAATCCCAAGAACAAGGCCGCATGGAGGAGAATCCGCGCGCGGTACAGCGACGTGATCCGGTGCTTTTCAGGATCCGGCCCCGTCTGGGCCCGGTCCGAAGAGCTGGACTTGGTGGACATCCGGGAGTGCAAGACGATGACCGAGGTGCTGGCCGCGAGGGGCGCAAGAGGGGAAGCTGTGGGAGGAGCCGTGGGGGGGTACCCGCTCGAATACCTGAAGCTGATGAAGAGGGTGTTGGGGCCGGGCGCAGGAGGAGCGGGGTGAGGACGAGACGGGGAATGGCCCGCGCGCGCCCCTCTTCGCCCCTTCCAAAACGCCTGGACCA